>JBKJPD010000025.1:0-3680 GCA_046595345.1 Pseudonocardia sp. | reverse complement strand
GTTGCCCGACGGGACTGTCGACGCGTTGCCCGACGGGTTGCCCGACGGTCCCGTCGACGGGACAGTCGACGGGTCGGGCCACGGGTCGGGCGTCCCGGCCTGGCCGACCGGTGCTGTGGACACCGCCAACCGCGCGTCCACCTCCGCCTGGGTCAACGGCCGCTGACCCGGCCCGATGATCCCGTCCCCGATCGCCCCGACGGCTGTCAACCCGATCGCGGTGGCGCCGACGACCGCGACCGCCCACGCGACCGCGGCCGCGAGGCTGCGGGCGGAGCGGGATCGGGGGGGCACCGGGCAAGCATGCCCCTGCGCGCCCTAACGCAGTCCTAAACCCAGGCAATCGAACTCCCATCATGGCTGCCGATCCCGCTCCGCGTGACCTACGGTTCGCGCGTGGCCCAGGTGCTCCTCGTCGAGGACGATCCGATGATCCGGGCGGCGCTGATCCGCGGGCTGAGCGAGCGCGGCCACGCCGTCGACTCCGCGACCACCGCGCTGGCCGGCCTGGAGCACGCTGTCACCCACCGCCCCGACATCGTCGTCCTCGACCTCGGCCTGCCCGACCTCGACGGCACCACGATGCTGCGCATGCTCCGTGGCGTGAGCCGGGTGCCGGTACTCGTCGCAACGGCCCGCGACGACGAGAGCGAGATCGTGGCCGTCCTGGACGCCGGCGCGGACGACTACCTGGTCAAACCGTTCAGCGCGGCCCAACTCGACGCCCGGATCCGCGCGGTGCTGCGGCGCGGCGGGGAGACGGCCGGGAACAGCGCGGTCGTCGTCGGCGGGCTGCGGATCGACCTGCGCTCACGGCAGGCCAGCCTTGACGGCGCCGAGCTCGAGCTCACGCCGCGCGAGTTCGCGCTCCTGCACTATCTCGCCGCACGCGCCGACGAGGTGGTCAGCAAGCGGGAACTGCTCACCGAGGTGTGGCAGCTGCCCTACGGCGGGGCCGACAAGACCGTCGACGTGCACCTGTCGTGGCTGCGCCGCAAGCTCGGGGAGAGCGCCCAGCATCCCCGCTACCTGCACGCGGTGCGCGGCGTCGGCGTGCGCATCTCGGCGCCCGGGAACTGAGCCACCGTGCGCACACGTGTGCTGGTACTCGTCGCGGCGACGACATCGCTGGTACTCGTCGCGTTCCTCGTCCCGCTGGCGCTGCTACTGCGCACCGTCGCCACCGACCGCGCCGTGCAGGGGGCGACTGTCCAAGCGCAGGCGCTGAGCTCGCTGGTGGCCACCGCCGACCGGCCCACCCTCGCCCTGACCGTGCAGCAGGTCGACGCCACATCGACGGCCGAGATCACCGTGTTCCTCCCCGACGGCACCCGCCTGGGCGCTCCGGCCGCCCGGAGCCCGCTGGTCGAGCTGGCCGCGCGGGGCAGCAGCGCGTCCGCGGACATCCCGGGCGGGCGGGAGATCGTCTTCGCGGTCCGGGGCGGCGCGGGTGCCGGTGGGGTGATCCGGACGCTCGTTCCCGACGCCGCTCTCACCGCCGGGGTGACCCGGTCCTGGCTGCTGCTCACCGCATTGGGGCTGGGGCTGCTGGTGATCAGTCTGCTGGTCGCCGACCGCCTGGCCCGCTCGCTCGTACGGGCGACGACCGAGCTCGCCGCGGTGTCGCACCGTCTCGCCCGCGGCGAGCTCGATGCCCGGGCCGGCACGGACGGTCCCGACGAGCTCGCCGTCGTCGCGGGCGCGCTGAACGGGCTGGCCGGGCGCATCGCCGACCTGCTCCGCGAGGAACGGGAGACCGTCGCCGATCTCGCGCACCGCGTCCGCACCCCGTTGACCGCGCTGCGCCTGGACGCCGAGGCGCTCCCCGACCCCGCTGACGCCACCCGGATCGGCGCAGGCGTGGACGGGGTCCAGCGCGCTGTCACACTGGCGATCGAGCAGGCCCGCCGCCGGGGGTCCGGGCCCGCCGCCGCGTGCGACGCCGCCGCCGCGGTGCGCGACCGCGTCGCGTTCTGGGCGGTGCTCGCCGAGGACACCGACCGGGACGCGGCCGTCGACATCGCTCCCGGCCCGCTGCCCGTCGCACTGGGCCGGGCCGACCTGGATGCCGCGGTCGACGCCCTGCTCGGCAACGTCTTCGCGCACACCCCCGATGGTGCCGCGTTCGCCGTGCGCCTCGTCCCGGCACCGGATGGCGGGGCACTGCTGACCGTGTCCGACGCCGGCCCGGGTCTGCCGCCGGGCGCTGCACCGAGCCGCGGGACGAGCAGCGCCGGATCGACCGGACTGGGGCTCGACATCGCCCGCCGCGCGGCGGAGCGCAGCGGGGGCGGGCTCGATCTCGGCCCGTCCGCTCAGGGCGGCCTGCAGGTCGGGCTGCGGCTCGGCTGCCCGACGCCATAGGAACCGCGACATAGGACGACGTTAGGACTCGCGCAGCGCGTCCCTATCCGGCACTGCCGCAGTGTGGTCACCGACGCGGACGTCGATCCCGACGCCGCCGGAGTTCCGGAGGACATCATCAACGCCACCCGCCTCGCCACCATCGCCGCCGCAGCCACGCTCACGCTGCTCGCGATCAGCGGCACCGCACTCGCCCTCGGCACCGACGACGCCACCCCGCCCCCCGGAGCCGCCGCCACACCGGTGGCCGGGGTTGATGCCGACGAGGCCGCGACGACCGCGCTGGGCAGCACCGGTGGCGGTCAGGTCACCGGGATCGAACGGGAGGTGGAACACGGTCGGATGGAGTGGAAGGTCGACGTCACGAGAGACGGGGCCCGGCACGACGTACGGGTGGATGCCACCTCCGGCGCTGTCACCCGGCACGAGACAGAGGCCGGGGACGACCGGGGCCACGGCCGGGGATCCGACGACGGCCCCGGCCACGACGCCGGTGACGACCACCGCGGGGACCGGGAGCACGGCGGCGGCGGTCGCTGATCGGCCGTCTGATTCCCGTCCGGTTCCATCAGCACGTGGCCGCCGGGGCCGGGAGGTGATCGTCCCGGTGCGACACCGGCCGAATCCCGGCTACCACCGGACGCACGCACGCACGCGAAGGGCCGGTGACTCGCGTCGCCGGCCCCTTCCCTCGGGTGCAGCTCAGCGGGAGCGGATCCGCCGGATCAGTAAGACGATCAGGAACAGCAGCGCGCCGCCGCCGAGCACCGGGGCGAGCCGCTTGAGCACCGGCGAACCGGCGGTGTCGAACAGGTCGATCGCGTCGATCTCGCTCTTCATCGGCGTGAACGGTTTCGCGACGGGCTTCGGTGCCGCGACGCCCGGGGTGGCCGAGGGGTCGGGGCTCGTCGCGACGGCGGTGGCCGCGCCGATGCTGGAACCGTTGGCGCTGCCACCCCCGGCGGCCACCGCCGTGGCGACTGCGGGAGCCGCGCCCGCCGCCGCCTGCGGCGCCAGTTTCTCGGCCACACAACCCGCGAACTGGCCGATGATCTTGTCGGCGATGTCGGAGATCACGCCACGACCGAACTGCGCGGGCCGGCCGGTGATCGTCATGTCGGTGACCATCGTGACGGCGGTCTTGTCCTGGCCGTCGGCGACCATCGTCCCGGTGACGGTGGCGGAGGCGGTGCCGTTGCCACGCGAGTCGCGCCCGCTGGCGTCGATGACCACGCGGTACGCGGCGTCGTCACGCTCCTTGTAGGTGCCCTTGCCCTTGAAGGTGAAGCTCGGCCCGATCTCGCTCACCTACAAGG
>JBKJPD010000600.1:0-4288 GCA_046595345.1 Pseudonocardia sp. | reverse complement strand
CCCCGCGCTGCGCGCCGCCGGCACCGAGACCGGCGGCCGAGTTGTCCATAACCTGGCTGAGCTGAGCGGCTGAACCCGGTCGGGCCGGTCGATCTCCACGGCGCTCTCCGCGAGCAGGTCGAAGCCGCCGTGCCGCACCGGGCCCTCTCGACGAGAGCCCGGTGCGCGGGAGTTCGAGCCGGCGCGCTCAGAGCCAGCGCGGAAGAACGGCGGGCGGGCGGGTGCCCGCGCCGGTGCGCAGGTCCCGTCCCTTCGAGCGCCCCAGCAGCCACGCGCCCAGCCCGGCTGCCGTACCCAGTACGTCGCACTCGGGCCCGCGCTCCGCTCCGTCGTCCGGACCGAGCGGCCACGTCCGATCCTGGTCGGTGGCGACCAGGCGCAGGGACGGGCACTCCGATGCCACCCCGACGGTGCGCACCACGTCGCCGATCAGCTCCGCGAGCATCGGGGGCGGGAAGTCGCTGAACGACCCACCGACGTCGAGGTCGACCGAGTGGATCCACATCTCCCGCGCCCGGATCCACGGGATGTCGGTGGCCGCGATGTCCACCCCTTGCACGTTCTTCACGCGCGCCGCCCACGCCTTCTCCGACATCGCCCGCACAGCCCGGGCCAGGCGATCCGAGGAATCCACGACGTCGTCGCGGATCTCGGCCGGCGCGCGGTGAACCCCGGACTCGATGCCGGCGTCACGCGACTCCCGGCTCGGGTACGCCGGCGTCGGGACCCCGGTGCGCGCCCACGCCAACAGGTTGATCATCCCGTCGGCATTGCGGGCGATGTGACACAGCACGTGCGCGCGACTCCAGCCGGGCAGCGCAGACGGTGCGGCGAAGGCATCCTCGCCCATGCGGGTCATCAGGCCCCGCAGGTGCGCGGCCCCGTCCCCGGCCCACGCCAACGTCTCGTCCAGCGTCCTGCTCACTGCTTCTCCCGACGGCAGGTGTTTCGCAGCTCCCCGACCCCGGCGATGGACGTGACGAGGATCGCCCCGTCTGTGAGGTAGCGCGGGGGCTTGCGGGCGTGCCCGACCCCGCCCGGTGTGCCGGTGGCGATCACGTCACCGGGGTTGAGCGTGAGGATCGTAGAGAGGTAGCCGATCAGCTCCACCGGGGAGAACACCAGCTCCGCGGTGGTGGAGCGCTGCACCGTCTCACCGTCGAGGACCGTGCAGATCTCCCAGCCGCCGGCGGGCAGTTCATCGGGGGTGACCAGCCACGGGCCTAGCGGGGTGGAGTGCTCGAACGTCTTGCCCTGCAGGAACTGCTTGGTGCGGTTCTGCCAGTCACGGACGCTGACGTCGTTGAGCACGGTGTAACCGGCGATCGCGGCGGCCGCCTGCTCGGGCGTCGCGTGCCGGACGGAACGACCGATGACGACGGTGAGCTCGGCCTCCCAGTCCACCTGGTCGGAGACCCACGGCAGCACGATGTCGTCGTGCGCTCCCACCAGCGCGGGCGCGAACTTGGCGAACACGGTGGGGTACTCGGGCAGCTGGGAGCCCATCTCCAGGACGTGATCGCGGTAGTTGAGGCCCACACAGATGATCTTCTCGGGGGATGGCACCAGCGGCGCGTAGTCCAGGCCGTCGACCGCATGGGTCGGGCCGGCGGCCGCAGCGGCACGCTCGGGCCAGTCGGGGTACTCCAGAAGCGCCCGCACGTCGACGTCGCCGGTCTCGACCGCCGATTCGCCATCCACCCGCACCGCTCGTGTCCCGGTGGCAGTCCGAACCGTCGCCAGCCTCATCGCATCTCCTCGCTCGTCACGCCCGGCAGTCTGCTTCAGCAGTCCCGGGGGAACGCGGCGGGGGCGGCTCGGTGCGGGGTGCCCGGCCGCCCCGGCGTCACTCGATCACAGCGAGGCGTACAGGGACTGCTCGAAAGCTGCGTACACGGCCATCGCCTCCGGGGTGATGAACGGCAGGGAGTTGGTGTAGATCGAGGCGCAGATACCGGACGTGGGGTCCACCCAGAAGTGGGTGTTGAACAGCCCCGCCCAGGCTCCGGAACCGGCCCGCCGCCCGCCCGGGACGTCTTGGGTGTTGAGCAGCATGCCGTAGCCCCACTTGTAGCCGGGGCCGACGTTGAGTGCGCAGGTGGTCGCCAGGTCGGTGGATGCGATCTCGGCCGGAAAGTCGAGGTCCCCGATCTGGTTGCTGAACGCCGCGTCGACGGTGGCCTGCTCCAGGATCCGCACGCCGTCCAGCTCGCCGCCGCGCAGCAGCGCCCGCTCGAACCGGATGTAGTCCTGCGGCGTGGAGTACAACCCGTGCCCGCCGGCCCACCAGTCGGGCTCCTCGTTGAGGACGTTGCCCGCCGAGAACCAGTGGCCGTCCTCGCCCTTGAGGTGCACCGTGACCGCATTCGCGTGCTGCGCCGCGTCCATCCGAAAGCCGGTGCTGCCCATGCCGAGCGGTCCGGTGATGCCCGCCTTCACCACGACGTCCAGGGTGGTGCCGGCGGCGGCCTCGACGACCTTGCCCAGCCAGTCGGTGTTGATGCCGTAGTTGAAGACGGTGCCCGGGTCAAACACCAGGGGCGCCTTGAAGGCCTCCGCCGAGCCGGGAACGACGTTGGGGACGCCGGTCTTGGCCTCGAACTGCACCAGCTGGTCGTTCCAGAACCAGTAGCCCAGGCCGCTGGTGTGGGTGATCAGCTGCTTCACCGTGGCCCGGCTGGCGGCTGGGCGCAGCTTCGGCGTGTCGCCGTCGAAACCCTCGAGCACCTGGATCTCGGCGAACTCCGGGCAGTAGGTGTCGACCGGCGCATCGAGGTCGAGGATGCCCTTCTCCATCTGCTGCAGCGCTACCGCCGTGGCGACCATCTTGGTCATCGACATGATCCGGAACTGGGTGCCCGTCGTGACCGGGTCGCTCTCACCGGCCACGCGGACCCCGGCGGCCCCCTCGTAGATCACGCCGTCCCGATTGGCCGCGATAGCCGCGATATGGGGCACGGCACCGCTGTCCACGGCCTCCTGTAGCACCCTGTCGATGGTCGAACCCACGGTATTTCTCCTCGCCGTTGACAAGTATGAACCACCTCACATGCTGGCCCGTCATCCCCAACGCGTCAACGAAACGTCACAGGTAGATGTCGAGACCTACCGCAACGGAGAGGGTGCCGGTCAGATCTCGCCCCCGGACGGCGTCGCCGCGGCGGCATCGCGCACCGGCAGCGACGCGAAGACGGCGGGTGGCTCGCGCCACGGATCCGCCGGCCGCCCGGCCCGCGCGTCGCGGACCGCGCGCCACACACGCTCCGGGGTGCACGGGATGTCGAGGTGCCGGATCCCGAGCGGGCGCAGCGCGTCCACCACCGCGTTCTGCACCGCCGGGGTGGCACCGACCGTTGCGGACTCACCGATCCCCTTGGCGCCCAACGGGTTCAGCGGCGTCGGCGTCTCGGTGTTGGCGGTCTCGAACCAGAACAGGTCGGCCGCGCTCGGCATCCGATAGTCGGCCAACGTCGCGGTGAGCGGCTGCCCGTCGGCGTTGTAGACGACCTCTTCGTACAGCGCCTGGGCGATGCCCTGGGCCAGCCCGCCGTGCTGCTGGCCCGTGACCAGCATCGGGTTGAGGATGCGTCCGCAGTCGTCGACAGCGACGTGGCGGCGCGGGGTGACGCGGCCGGTGTCGGTGTCGACCTCGACCACCGACACGTGGGCGCCGAACGGGAACGTGGCGCCCTCCTGGTGGAAGTCGAGGCCTGCGTGGATCTCCTCCCCCGCACTCACCACCTGCATCCAGGTCAGCGTCCCCGACGGGACGCCCACCACGCCGAACTCGCCGTTCTCCGTCAGCTCGACGTCGTCAACGGAGGCCTCCAGCATCGCCGCGGCCCGGCGCAGGGCCTGTTCCAACACGTCGTCGGCCGCCATGCGCACCGCGTTGCCGCCCAACTGCAGCGAGCGCGACCCGCCGGTGCCACCTCCACGCGGCACTACTGCGGTGTCGGACTGCACGAAGGTGATTCTGTCCATCGGAATGCCCAGGCGGTCACTGGTGAGCATCGCGAAGGCCGTCGCGTGGCCCTGGCCGTGCCCGGACGTGCCCGCCGAGATGGTCGCCGACCCGTCGGGGTGCGCGGTGACCGAGCCGAACTCGGAGCCGCCGCCGCCCGCGGTGATCTCGACGTAGACGGCGATCCCGATGCCGAGCTGGACCGGGTCGCCGGACTCCCGGCGCAGGACCTGCTCCGCCCGGAGCTTGTCGTAGTCGACCAGCCGCAGCGCCTCGCGCAGCGGCAGGTCGTAGTCGCCGACGTCGTAGCGCGCACCCGGGATC
>JBKJPD010000536.1:0-4176 GCA_046595345.1 Pseudonocardia sp. | reverse complement strand
TCGACACGGTCTATGACGCTCGGCGCGGACGAGGAAGCCGGCTCCGGTCACGTGGCCGACCAGCTCGGGCACGCGAAGGTGTCGATGACGCAGGACCGCTACCTGGGCCGGCGAGCGGTCGACAGCGGGGCGGCGGATGCCTTGGACCGGGCGCACCGGGTCGCCAACAAGGAGAACGACGATGGTGTTTCCGCCGGGTAAGCGCCGGGTGATCTTGGTCGGCAGCGAGGCGATATGCCGTTGACCTGCGGGTTTTGCTCCTCCGACTGGACTCGAACCAGTAACCCTGCGATTAACAGTCGCATGCTCTGCCAATTGAGCTACGGAGGACCGTTCGTGCGGAGGCGCGACCCCCGCTAGCAGATGCAACCCTAGCGCACGTCCGCGACCGGCGACCCGGCCCCCCTCGTCCCGCGGGGTCGGGCCGTCCCTGCACGTCGCACCCATCGGTAGGCCTCGGACCCCTCCCACGGGGTGCGATTCACTCGGGCGGCGACTTGCGGCAGAATGGTAGGACATTTTGGAGAGCCGAGGAGGGCGTCATGCTGAAATTCCTGGTGGGGGCGGCGGTCGGGTACGTGCTGGGGGCGAAGGCCGGCCACGAGCGGTACGAGCAACTGCGGCGCGCCTACCAGCGGGTTGCTGACGACCCCAGGGTGCAGAGCGCGGCGGATGTGGTGCGGGCCCAGGTCGAGGAGAAGGTGGGCCGAGGCGCCGGCAGCAACGGTCACGCTCGCTGAGCGGGAGGACTCGATTCGAGGTGGGCCAGACCAGGACGTCCTCGACGGCGAGCGCAAGGCCGGCACTCGGGTGGTGATCGACGGGGAGCGCTGGGCGGCGTTCGTGCCCGCCGCCGCGCGCTGGCCGGTGGAGGCCCATCTGGTGCCGCACCATCGCGCGAACCCGCCGCCCTACATCACCGGCTGGCACCAGGCGCCCGTCCACACCGGGCGCGACCTCACCCGGCTGCACCTGCAGCTGTTCTCGCTGCGCAAGGCACCGGGCAGGCTCCAACACCTGGCCGGGTCGGAGTCGGCTGTGGGCGCGTGGGTGAACGACGCCGTGCCGGAACAGATCGCGGCGCGATTGCGGGCCGCGGGCCCGTGAGTTTCCGGGCACTGTTCGGGCGGCACCCGGACGGGCGGTGGGCCGCTCCGGGGCGGGTCAATCTGATCGGCGAGCACGTCGACTACGCCGGGGGTCTGTGCCTGCCCTTCGCGATCGCGCAACGCACCGTGGTGGAGGTCGCCGCCCGGTCCGACGACATCGTGCGGCTGCACTCCAGGTCTGAGCCGGACGGGTTCACCGGCACTCTCGGCGACGTCGGCCCGGGTTCGCCCGTGGGCTGGGCCGGGTACGCGGCGGGGGTGCTCTGGGCGCTGCGCGCGGTCGGGCACCCGGTCGGCGGGATCGACCTGCTGGTTACCGACTCGGTGCCGCCCGGCGCGGGGCTGTCGTCGTCGGCGGCGCTCGGGTGTGCAACAGCCCTGGCCGTGGACGACCTGTTCGGTCTCGGCCTGGATCGTCGGGAGCTCGCTCCGGCCTGTCAGCGGGCGGAGAACGAGGTGGTCGGCGTGGCGACCGGCGGCATGGACCAGGTCGCCTCGCTGCTGGCCACGGCCGGTCACGCGCTGCTGCTCGACACCCGCGACGGCTCGACGCGGCAGGTGCCCTTCGTCCCCGCCGACGCCGGGCTCGTCCTGCTGGTGATCGACACCCGGGTGCGGCACCGGCTCGCCGACGGGCAGTACCGCGCCCGGCGGGCGTCGGTGGAACACGCCGCGGCGGCGTTGGGGTTGCCGAGCCTGCGGGACGCGTCGCTCGCCGCCGTCGAGACCCTCGGCGGGGAGCTGAGCAGGCGCGCACGGCACGTGGTCACCGAGATCGAGCGGGTCCGGGTGGTGGTGACGCTGCTCGACGCCGGGCGGCCCGCCGACATCGGCCCGCAGCTCGACGCCTCGCACACCTCACTGGCCCGCGACTTCGAGGTCTCCTGCCCCGAGCTCGACCTCGCCTGCGAAGCGGCGCGGGTGGCCGGGGCGTCGGGGGCCCGGATGACCGGCGGCGGGTTCGGCGGCTCAGCCATCGCGCTGGTTCCGCTCACCCGCGCCGACGCGGTGGCGGCCGCGGTACGGGCTGCGTTCGCGGGCGCGGGGTTCACCGAGCCCGAGATCCGCGTGGCGGAGCCGTCGGCGGGCGCCTGCCGGCTCTGACGGCGAGAACCCAGGCACTCAGGACGCCGTCCCCATCGGCGTGGAGTTCGCGCGCCCACTCCCGATCTTCTTCCGGGCGGCGACGGGGCCCGAGGTGGTGCTCACCCGAGGCCCAGCGCCTGGGCGACCTCGCCCGCGACCTGCCGGACAGCGGCATCGTCGGTGCCCGGGTCCGGGCGCACCTGCAGCACGATCCCGTCGCGACCGGGCACCTTGCGCTGGACGAACCAGGCGCCGCCGTTCGTAGTGCCGCCGGAGCGCGCATCCGCGCTGACCGGGAGCTCACGGTGGTGGCGGGACTTGATCGAGCCGGTGACGCGGGTGTGGACGATCTCGGGCACCCGGCCGGGATCGGTCAGCCGCAGCCGCTGCACGGGCAGGTCCTCGATCAACACCGCACCCGCGACGACCTCTACCTCGCGGGCCTGCACCAGCGCGATAGCCCCGTTCTGCCAGGACGCCCTGCTGACCAGGTGCCAGCTGATCAGCTGCCAGTCGGGCCGCTCACCGCCGGGCAGCCAGAGCCCCATCGTGCTGACGACGACATGACCGCCGCCGGCCAGCGCCGCATAGCCGAGCACGTGCTCGTCCGCGTCGAGGCGTCCGGTGAACCCGGCCGGCACCTCGTCACGGCCCAGTAGCTTGCGGACCGCCCCCTTGAGATCCACTTATGCCCCTCCCATCGCCTTGTCCCGCAACGCGATCCGGTACTGCTCGAGCGGGACGAGGTCGCCGAAGATCTGGTGGTAGGCGTCGGCCTCCTCCACCGGGTTGATGCGCTGCAACCGCGACTTGAGCTCGGCCACCTGCGCCTCGACGAGCGCGAGCCGCACCCCGGCGACGACGCTGCCGACGTAGCGCGCCTCCTCGATGTTGCGGCGGGGCAGCTCCAGTGGCTCGACGGCCAGCTCGGTGACCAGCGGGCCGGTCTCGGGCGCACACTCCGCAACGACCGCCTCCAGCCACACCTGGCCGTTCAGACCGGCGCAGACCCCGCCGGCTGCTTGCACGGCGCGGTGCACGGCCGCGAGCGCGGGGTGGGTGAACGCCGCCTCGGGCAGCTCGTCGTAGCCGGGCCCGGCTACGGCGGGGATCTGCAGGGCTGCCTTGATGGCCTCGCGCTGCCGGTGCAGGCGAGGATCGTCCTTGGCCGGGGCGGCCGGGGCGGGACGACGGCCACGCACCTGGTCGGCAGGCGCCCCGGCCGACTCCCGGACCCGGCGGACGACCGTGAACTCGTCGGGCCAGCCCGTCCAGCCGGCGAGGCGGCGCGCGTACTCGTCGCGCAGCTCTTCGCGGCGGATGCGCGCGACCAGCGGCACCGTGCGCTGCAGCGCAGCGACCCTGCCCTCGGCGGAGTCCAGGTTGTGCTCGGCGAGGATCGAGCGGATCGCGAACTCGAACAGCGGCTCCCGGCGGGCCACCAGATCGCGCACCGCCGTGTCGCCGTGGGCCTGGCGCAGCTCGCACGGGTCCTGCCCGTCGGGGGCGATCGCGACGAACGTCTGGGCGGCGAAGCTCTGGTCCCCCTCGAACGCCTTGAGCGCCGCCGCCTGCCCGGCCGCGTCACCGTCGAAGGTGTAGATCACTTCGCCGAGGTCGAACGAGTCGTCGCCGATGAGGCGGCGCAGCACCGCGACATGCTCGGCGCCGAACGACGTGCCGCACGACGCGACGGCCGTGGACACGCCCGCCAGGTGCATCGCCATGACGTCGGTGTATCCCTCGACCACCACCACCTGGCGACGCTTGGCGATCTCGCGCTTGGCGAGATCGAGCCCGAACAACACGTGGGTCTTGCGGTAGACCGGGCTGTCGGAGGTGTTGAGGTACTTTGCCTCGATCTGGTCGTCGTCGAACAGGCGCCGCGCTCCGAACCCGACGACCTCGCCGCCGAGGTCGCGGATCGGCCAGAGCAGGCGGCGGTGGAACCGGTCGATCGGGCCGCGACGGCCCTCCTTGG
>JBKJPD010000392.1:0-8417 GCA_046595345.1 Pseudonocardia sp. | reverse complement strand
ACATCCCGACGTATCCACCGCCGACGACGACGATCCTGGTGTTGCGTGCCATGTGCCCATGCTCCCACCCTCACCGGGAACCCACCGGCCGTGTGGCGGACGGTGCCTGTGACGATCACATGACGCCTGCGACGGCCACCGGCATGGTCGACGACGCGGTCGTTCTGACCTGCGACCAGCGCCTCGCGACGGTCTACCCACGCGTCCAGGTCGTCGGCGGTCAGAGCCCCGCTGCTCCCGCTGCAGCCCTGAGCACATCCTCCAGCATCGCCGGGGTGAGCCGTCCGGTGAAGGTGTTCTGCTGGCTCACGTGGTAGCTGCCGAACACGTGCAGCGGTCCGGGCTCCCCCGCCAACTCCACGTGCACCCCGTGCCCGAACTTCGGGCGTGGCCGCGGCACCGTCCAACCGGCCCCGGCCAGCACCGGCAGCAGGGCCTGCCAGCCGAACCCGCCGAGCACCACCACCGCACGGGGCCGCAGCAGCGCGAGCTCGGCTCGCAGCCACCCGGCGCAGGTGTCGCGCTCCGCGGGTGTCGGCTTGTTGTCCGGCGGCGCACAGTGCACGGGCGCGGTGATCCGGGTGCCGCGCAGCATCAGCCCGTCACCGGTGTGTACCGCCGTCGGCTGGTTCGCGAGCCCGACCGCGTGCAGGGCGGCGAACAGCACGTCGCCGGAGCGGTCGCCGGTGAACATCCGACCCGTGCGGTTGCCGCCGTGCGCGGCGGGCGCGAGCCCGACGATCAGCAGCGACGCGTCCGCGGGGCCGAGGCCGGGCACCGGGCGTCCCCAGTAGGTCTCGTCGCGGAACGCAGCGCGCTTCTCCCGCGCCACCCGCTCCCGCCAGGCGACGAGCCGCGGGCAGGCGCGGCAGTCGACAAGCGCGGCGTCGAGAACGCCCAGGGTCGGGAAGGTCGCCACGTCACACACGCTCACGCGATCGAGCGCGCGATCCCGTCCAGGATGTCGTGCTCGCTGACCACCATCTCGGTGATACCGGCACGGGCGTGCAGTTCCTGCGCCAGCACGTCGACGATGAGCGCGCCGCCGCCGATCACGTCGATGCGGCCCGGGTGGATGGCGCCGTGGGTGCCGCGCTCGGCCCGGCTCATGCCGAGCAGGTCGGCCGCGACCCGAGCCAGGTCATCGCGTGAGAGCCGGGACAGATGCACGGCGTCGGAGTCGTAGACCGGCAGGCCCAGGGCGAACGCGGACAGCGTCGTGATCGTCCCGGCGACGCCGACCCAGGTGCGCACACCCTCCACCGGTACCGCCGCGAACGCGTCCGCGAGGATCCCGGCGGCCATCTCCCGGGCATCCGCCACCTCGGAAGCGGTGGGCGGATCGCCCGCCAGGCACCGCTCGGTGATGCGGACGCTGCCGATGTCGACGGAGCGCGCGGCCGACACCGTCGCCTTGCCGTCCGCCAACGAACCGACGACGAGCTCAGTGGAACCGCCGCCGGTGTCGACCACCACGAACGGGCCGTCGGCAGGATCGAGGTCACCCACCGCACCGACGAACGACAGCGTCGCCTCCTCCTCGCCGGAGATCACCTCCGCGTCGGCGCCGAGCGTGTCGCGGACCATGCCGAAGAAATCATCACGGTTGCGGGCGTCGCGGGTGGCGCTGGTCGCGACCATCCGCACGCGATCGGCCCCCTCGCGCCGCAACACCATCGTGAAGTCGGCGAGCGCGACGCGGGTACGTTCCAGCGCCTCCGGGGCGAGCAGGCCACTCGCGTCCACGCCCTGCCCGAGACGCACGACGCGGGACTCGCGGTGGACGTCGCGCAAGGTCGAACCGTCGGGGCTGACGTCGGCGACGAGTAGGCGGATCGAGTTCGTCCCGCAATCGATCGCGGCCACCCGTGACATGCGTTCCTCCACCGGTCGGGGGTACACGTTGCGGTCACCGTAGCCGGAACGACACGCCGCGGCCTCGCTCTGAGTCCCCCGAACGGGGTGCACGCGGCTACCCTCGGTCCGTGGTCGATCCGCGGGGACAGGACACCGACCGGGCGGACGCGGGCGGCACCGCGGCGCCCGGCGCCGTACCCGCCGCGCGCGAACCTTCCGGCGGGTCACCGTCGACCCCGACCCAACCCCGGCAGCGCCGAACCGCTCCCCCGCCCGCCGGCGGGCACCCGCCGCGCGACGCCGTCGGCCCCACCCACGTCGTCACGAACCAGCCCCCGCCGCTCGCCGGGTTCGATGCGCTGGCCTGCGACCCCGCCCTCACCGACGCCGTGCGCCGCGAGGGCGCCGAGGATGCCCTGCCCACGTTGCAACAGCTCGCCGCCCTCGTCACATCGCCCGAGGCCCGCGAGCACGCCCGCCTCGCAGACGCCCATCCACCCGTCCTGCACACCCACGACCGCTACGGCCACCGCATCGACGAGGTCGAGTTCCACCCCTCCTGGCACTGGCTGATGAGCACCTCCGTCGGGTGGGGGCTGCACGGCACTCCCTGGATCGCCGAGTCCGGGTCCGGTGCGCACGTCGCGCGGGCAGCCGGGTTCTACCTCATGGGACAGCTGGAGTCGGGGCACTGCTGCCCGATCTCGATGACGTACGCGGCCGTGCCGGCGTTGCGCCACGATCCCGTGCTGGTAGCGGCCTACGAGCCGGGGCTGCGTTCCACGACCTACGATTTCGGGCTCACCGAGCCGTCGGGAAAGGCCGGTCTGCTGGCCGGGATGTCCATGACGGAGAAGCAGGGCGGCTCCGACGTCCGGGCCGGCACCACCACGGCGACGCCCACCGCCGATGGCACGTACCGCCTCGTCGGGCACAAGTGGTTCACCTCGGCGCCGATGAACGACGTGTTCCTCACCCTCGCCCAGGCCCCCGGTGGGCTCACCTGCTTCGTGCTGCCCCGCGTGCTGCCCGACGGCACCCGCAACGCGATCCGGTTGCAGCGCCTCAAGGACAAGCTCGGCAACCGCTCCAACGCCTCTGCCGAGCTCGAATACTCCGGGGCCGTGGCCTGGCGGCTCGGCGACGAGGGCCGGGGCGTCACGACGATCATCGACATGGTCGCCATGACCCGGCTCGACTGCGTGCTGGGCTCGGCCGCCCTCACCCGGGCGGCCGTCACCGAGGCCGCTCATCACGTGTCACACCGCAACGCGTTCGGAGCCCGGCTGGCCGACGCCCCGCTGATGCAGACCGTGATCGCCGACCTCGCCCTGGAGTCCGAGGCCGCAACAGCGCTGGCGATGCGGCTCGCCGGGGCCGTCGACCGCGGGGAGAGCCGGCTCCTGCGGCTCGCACTCCCCGCGTCGAAGTACCTGGTGTGCAAGCGGACGCCCACGGTGGTCGCTGAGGCCCTGGAATGCCTGGGGGGCAACGGGTTCGTCGAGGAATCGGGGATGCCGCGGCTCTACCGGGAGTCCCCGCTGAACTCGATCTGGGAGGGCTCGGGCAACGTCACCGCGCTCGACGTGCTGCGCGCGGTCACCCGCGAGCCGGACTCCGTCGACGCGGTACTCGCCGAGGTGGACGCCGCCGCGGGCGCCGACACCTGGTTCGATCGTGGCGCGCGGGAGCTGCGCACCGAGCTGCGCAGCCGCGAGGAGCGACGGGCCAGGAGGCTCGCCGAGTTGATCGCCCTGTGCCTGCAGGGGAGTCTGCTGCTGCGGCACGCACCCGACGAGGTCTCCTCGGCGTTCGTGAGCTCCCGATTCCTGCCCGACGGGCCGTGGCGCACCGCCGGCACCCTCCCCGCCGCAGCACACACCGAAGCCCTTCTGGCCCGGGTCACCCCCACCTGAGAGCCGCCCGTCAGGGGTGGGCGCAGGGGCCCGTTCGCCACCAGTCGCCGATCTCGGTCAGTGCCTCGTCGCCGAAGGGGTTGACGCCGGGGCCGGCCGCCAGGGAATGCGCGACGCAGACGTGCAGGCACTTGACCCGGTCCGGCATACCGCCCGCGCTGACCTGCGTGCCGAGCGGGTCGATGGCGTCGCGCTCGGCCAGGTACGAGTCGTGGGCGCGCCGGTAGGACCCGGCAAGCTCCGGGTCCTCGGCGAGCCGCTCGGTCATCTCGCGCATCCGGCCTGCGGCTTCCAGACCACCGAGTCGCGAGTTCAGCCGGGAACAGGTCAGGTAGTACAGCGTGGGGAACGGGGTGCCGTCCTCCAGCCGGGGGGCGGTCTGCACCACCGCCGGCAGGCCGCACGGGCACCGGTGAGCCACCTCGCGGACGGCGCGCGGCGGGCGGCCGAGCTGGGCGGCGACCGCGGCGGCGTCGGCCTCGCTGATCCCCGTCACGGCGCCCCCTCCGCGACCTCTCGCCACAGATCCCGGTACCACAGCGCGCCCGACCCGGCGCCCGGCGCAGGCCCGGTGTGCACGGGCACCGGCAGTTGCACCACGTACGGCACGTCCCCGGGGAGTACGTATCCGAGCCGGGACCGGGCCTGGGCGGCGACCTCGGCCGGATCCGACAGCCGCGCCCGCTGCTGCGCGAGGCTGTCGACCGCGGCCGCGAGCGTCTTCTGTTGGTCTGACACGGCCGCGAGTTCCTGACGTTGGGAGACGTAGTTGCGGAGCGGGACGGCAACGGTGAGCGCGAGCGAACACAAGACGATCGCCAGCACGGCGGCACGACGGGCCGAGGACAGTCCGAGCAGGCCCGTGGTGGCCGCGACGACACCGCGCGAGCGCGTTCGGGTCAGCTTGGGTTCCCGCCGACGGGAGAGGCCCGCGCGACGCGGCCGCCCGGCGCGCTCCACTCGTCCCTTCGCCCGTTCCTCGACCACTTCCGCCTCCTAGGCCGACGTTTCGGGATCAGCCGGGGTCCACCGCTGTGAACCGCGGGAAGGCGAGGTCACCCGCGTAGCGGGCAGCGTCGCCGAGTGCCTCCTCGATGCGCAGCAGCTGGTTGTACTTCGCGACGCGATCGGATCGGGCCGGTGCGCCCGTCTTGATCTGACCGCAGCCCGTCGCGACGGCGAGGTCGGCGATCGTGGTGTCCTCGGTCTCCCCGGAGCGGTGGCTCATCATGCAGCGGTAGCCCGAGTTGTGCGCGAGCGTCACGGCGTCGAGGGTCTCCGACAGGGTGCCGATCTGGTTGACCTTCACCAGTAGCGCGTTGGCCGCGCCCCGGTTGATGCCCTCGTCGAGCCGTTCGGGGTTGGTGACGAACAGGTCGTCGCCGACGATCTGGACCTTGCCCCCCAGAGCTGACGTCATCGCCACCCAGCCCTCCCAGTCGTCCTCCGACAGGGGGTCCTCGATCGAGATCAGCGGGTAGGCGTCGACGAGCTCCGCATAGACGGCCCCGAGCTCGAGCGAGGAGAGCTTCCTGCCCTCGTAGGAGTAGACGCCGTCGGAGTGGAACTCGGTGGCGGCCACGTCGAGAGCCAGCGCGATGTCGCGACCCAGAACGTAGCCGGCCTTCTCGACGGCCTCGGCGATCAGGTCGAGCGCGGCGCGGGTGCCGGGCAGGTCGGGGGCGAAGCCGCCCTCGTCGCCGAGCCCGGTGGCCAGGCCCTTGGACTTCAGCACGGACTTGAGGCTGTGGTAGACCTCCGCACCCCAGCGCAGCGCCTCGCGGAACGAGTCGGCTCCGATGGGGGCGATCATGAACTCCTGCACGTCGACGGACGTGTCGGCGTGCGCGCCGCCGTTGATGATGTTCATCATCGGCACCGGCAGGACGTGGGCGTTGGGACCGCCGACGTAGCGGAACAGCTCGAGGCCCGACGACTCCGCGGCCGCCTTCGCCACCGCGAGCGAGACGCCCAGCAGCGCGTTCGCCCCCAGCCGCGACTTGTCCGGGGTGCCGTCGAGATCGACGAGGCGCTGATCGACCAGGCGCTGGTCGACGGCCTCCATGCCGTTGAGCTCGGGGCCGATCTCGTCCAGCACCGCCGCCACGGCCTTCTCCACACCCTTGCCGCCGAACCGCGACGGGTCGCCGTCGCGCAGCTCGACAGCCTCGTGTTCGCCGGTCGATGCCCCCGACGGCACGGCCGCGCGGGCCAGTGTTCCGTCGTCCAGCGCAACCTCGACCTCGACCGTCGGGTTGCCCCGAGAATCGAGGATCTCGCGTGCGCCGACCTGTTCGATGACCGCCACCGGTCTCCCATCCTGTAAAACGACTCGCGCCAGCGAGTGATCTCCGGTACCGGTGACCCAGCCTAACCGGCGGTGCCGGAGAACCCCGGCAGGAACCCGCCTGCTCCCGATGTCAACCCTCGCAGATCGCGCCGTCGGCCTTTAACGTAGGGACGACCATGACGAGCCAGCCCGCCGACGACGGCATGTTCGAGTCGTTCCGTCGTGCCGAGATGCTGATCGCGCGCAGCCGCCCGCTGGATGCGCTGCAGGCGCTCGGACCGGTCCTCGAGAGCCTGCCCAACGACGTCTCGGTGCAGTTGCTGGCAGGACGGGCCTACCTCAACTCCGCGCAGTTGCAGCGCGCCGAGGGGGCCTTCCGGCGGGTCCTGGACCTGGATCCGACCGACCACTACGCGCGCTTCGCGCTCGGCAAGGCCCTGCAGCGGCAGAGCCGCCACTCCGAGGCCCACACCCAGCTCAAGATGGCCGCCGCGATGGACCCGCGCCCGGAGTACCAGGACGCGCTGGGCGAGGTGCGCGCGCGGACGGCCCTCGACGGCGTGGCCGACGATCCGGACCTGCCCGATTGAGAGCCTCCCGGCCCGGTGCTGACCGGTCCTCAGCGCGGCCAGTGCCGCTTCCACGCCGTTGCGTCGAGGGCGTGGGGATCCTCGCCCGCGTCCCGCGCGGCCCGCTCGGCGGCGCGGACGTCGTCGGCGAACCGGCGGGCCGCGGAGCGCAGCTCGGCCTCGGGATCGACGCCGGCGAGCTTGGCGCGGGCCGCGAGCGCGAACAGCTGCTCACCCACTCCGGAGTCCATCGGCAGCAGGTCGGCCGGGAGCCCTGCCCGCGCGGTGCGGCTGGTCAGCTTGGCAGCGAGCGCAACGGCGGGCTGGCCGAGCGGGACGCCGTCCACGCTGGACTCCCGCTGCTTCTCGGCGCGCTTGAGCTCCTCCCACCGTTGCTCCTGGCGTTCAGCCGTGTCGACCTTCTCGGAACCCCCGAACACGTGCGGGTGCCGCCCGACCAGCTTGGTGACGAGATCGGTCGCGACGTCGTCGACGTCGAACTCGCCTGCCGCGATCCGGGCGTGGAACAGCACCTGCAGTAGGACGTCGCCGAGCTCCTCGCGGACCGCGGCACGGTCGCCGTCCTCGATCGCCTCGTAGAGCTCGTAGCACTCCTCCACGAGGTACTGCAGCAACGACTGGTGGGTCTGTGCGGCGTCCCAGGGACATCCACCCGGTGAGCGGAGCCGGTCCATGACGGCGACGGCGTCGAGCAGGGCCGCACCGGCGGGCTCGGCTGCGGTGACGACCGTCTCGGCGAGCTCCACGATCGGGCTCAGTGGGTCCGCCGTGAACACCACCGTGGCGGTGCGGGGTCGGTAGGCGGACGAGACCTCCATACGGGGTGCGCCGATGGTGCTGCGTACGTCCTCGGGCACCGTCGCGTCGGCGTACACGGCCGTCGCAGCCCGCAGCGCTGGAACGGCGGCGGCGGGCAGGACGCCGGTCCAGCGGCGCGGCAGGACGACGACCGTCAACGGCACCGTCAGCCCGCGGCGGCCGGGAGGATCGAGCCGGTCGCCATGGTCGCGGGGACCACCCGCAGGGCGATGGGATCCCAGACCCCGTAGCGCGGGTTGACCCGCACCCCGACCTCGTCGGCGATGGGCTGAACGGTGCGCTCGCCGATCGCGACGAGCTGGTCCTGGCTGATCCGGCTCGCGCTCTCCGCGTCAGCCGGGGTGTCGACGCGCCGGCCGGTGACCCGGAAGACGATCCAGCTGGCCTGCTGGGGATCGGGCCGGAACACCACGACGTCCCCCACCGGGGTGCCGAAAAGCACCGTGCCGGCGATATCGGGGTTGGTGGCGGCGACGTACTCCATGCCCCGCGCCGACGTCTGCGGGTTCTTGGCGAACAGCGCGTCGGCGCCGGGGCCGCCGGCCGCGAGGACCTTCGCCGCCTGGTCGGCCTCCGCACGCGAGCCGAACGCCGCGAGGTCGGTGGTGACGGCCAGGCCGGTCACCGACCGCCGGGCCAGCTCGATCGCGATCAGGTCGTCGTGGATCTTCTCGCGGATCCCACCGGCATCGGCGAGCGAGGTCTGCAGCAGCTCCTCGGCCCCGCCCCGCTCGGTGATCGCGGCATCGACGGCCTGCTCGGGGATCGTGATTCCCGCGGTTGCCGCCTGCCGCGCCAGCAGGTCGTGCAGCACCGCGCGGGTGACGATGTCGCGCGCGATATCGGCCGGTCCACCGCCCTGTGCGGCGACCCGCGACACCAGCTCGGTCCGACCGAGTACCGCGGCGAGCTCGGCCTGGACGCGGTCGAGGGACACCGCGGCAT
>JBKJPD010000346.1:0-3865 GCA_046595345.1 Pseudonocardia sp. | reverse complement strand
TCTCGGCGGGCGGGCGCGAATACCGGGTGGACCGCAGCCCGAACGTCACCGTCTACGAGGGGCACGCCCGCTTCACCGGCCCCAAGCAGCTCGACGTCGAGCTCACCGACGGCTCCGGACACGACGCGTTCACCGCCGACCGGATCGTCATCGCGGCCGGTGGGCGCCCCGCGATCCCGCGGGAGATCACCGAGTCCGGCGTGCCGTTCTACACCTCCGAGACGGTCATGCGGCTCGATTCCGTCCCGGACCGCTTGCTGATCGTCGGCGCCGGATACATCGGCGCCGAGTTCGCCCACGTCTTCTCCTCCCTCGGCTCCCACGTCACGATCATCGGCCGGGGCAAGCAACTGCTGCGGTCCCAGGACGAGACGGTCGCCGAGCGGTTCACGGCCGCCGCGCGCCGCCGGTGGGACGTCCGCCTCGGGCAGCGGGTGGTGCGGGCCGGCACCGTCGCCTCGGGCATCGAGCTGGAACTCGCCGACGGCTCCGTCGTCACCGGCGACGTGCTGCTGGTCGCCACCGGACGCGAGCCCAACAGCGACCGCCTCGACCTGGACAAGGCCGGCATCCCGGTCCACCCGGACGGCCGGATCGTGGTCGACGACCAGCAGCGCACCCCCGTGGAGGGAATCTTCGCCCTCGGCGACATCAGCTCGCCGTACCAGCTCAAGCATGTCGCCAACCACGAATCCAAGGTCGTCGCGCACAACCTGCTGCATCCCGACACGCCGCGCCGCACCGACCACCGGTTCGTCCCTGCGGCGGTCTTCACCGACCCGCAGATCGCCGCGGTCGGGCGCACCGAGGCGGAGTGCCGGGCCGACGGCGTCGACTACACCGTGAAGATCCAGGCCTACGGCGACACCGCGTACGGCTGGGCAATGGAGGACACCACCGGCTTCTGCAAGGTCATCGCCGAGCGTGGCACCGGTAGGCTGCTGGGCGCACACCTGATGGGCCCGCAGGCTTCGACGCTGATCCAGCCCCTCATCCAGGCCATGTCGTTCGGCCTGGATGCACGGGAGATGGCAGGAGGGCAGTACTGGATCCACCCCGCACTGTCGGAGGTGGTGGAGAACGCGCTGATCGGGTTGGAGATCTAGGACTCATCCCACCCGATCCGGGCTGCCGCCGGGCACCGAATGCCTGGTACACACGTTGCCCACAAGGTAACCCTGAACGCCGACCACACACGAGGTGCCGCCCATGACCGTTGCAGACAGCCCCACCCGACCGGCCGAGCCGGCCCGCGAGAGCGGGGCGGCACCAGCGGGCGGCAAACCGATCCTCGACGGTCGCCGCGGACTGGCGCCGCAGATCGCCGTCTACGTGTTCGTGATCCTTCCGCTGATCGCGTTGCTGGCCGCCGTCCCGTTCGCGTGGGGCTGGGGGCTGGGCTGGACCGACGTCACGCTCGCGCTGGCCTTCTATGTCATCAGCGGCCTGGGCATCACCGTCGGGTTCCATCGCTACTTCACCCACGGCTCGTTCAAGGCCAAACGACCGCTGCGCATCGCGCTGGCGGTCGCGGGAATGCTCGCGATGCAGGGCCCGGTCATCACGTGGGTGGCCGATCACCGTCGTCATCACGCGTTCTCCGACAAGGTGGGCGACCCGCACTCCCCGTGGCTGTACGGCACCAGTACCGCCGCACTGGCAAAGGGCTTCCTGCACTCGCACACCCGCTGGTTGTTCGAACGTGACAACACCAATGCGGAGCGCTTCACCCCCGACCTGCTCGCCGACCGCGATATCGTGCGGGTGGACAAGCTGTTCGTCGTCTGGTCGGTTGGCACGCTGCTCGTACCGGCGCTGCTCGGCGGTGTGCTGACGATGTCCTGGTGGGGCGCGTTCACCGCGTTCTTCTGGGCCGGGCTCGTCCGCGTCGCGCTGCTGCACCACGTCACATGGTCGATCAACTCGATCTGCCACATGGTCGGCGAGCAGCCGTTCGCCTCGCGGGATCACTCCCGCAATGTGTGGCCGCTCGCGATCCTGAGCTTCGGCGAGTCGTGGCACAACCTGCACCACGCCGACCCGACCTGCGCCCGCCACGGCGTCCAGCGCGGCCAGATCGACATCTCCGCGCGGGTCATCTGGGCGTTCGAGAAGCTGGGCTGGGCCACCGCGGTCCGTTGGCCCACAGCCCGTCGTCTGGAGAAGCTCACCCGCACCCCGTGATCGTCATCTCAGGGACATGAGCTGCACCGGTGCAGCTCATGTCCCTGAACCTTTGATCAAGCCGCCGACGCCAGCGTCTGCGTGATCTCGGCGATCGTCTCCCGGGGCCTGCCGTGCAGGTCTTGCCAGGTGAAACGCAGCAGGTGCCACCCCGCGCGGGTGATCACGTTGCCCTTACGACGGTCGTTGCGGAACCGCTCGGCGTCGACGTGCCACGCCCAGCCGTCCACCTCGATCGCCACCTTCGCCTCCGGAAACGCCAGGTCGATCATGTACGGGCCGAACGGGTAGCCCAGCGCCCATCCCCCGATCCCGGCCTCCCGCAGCAGTGTCACCAGCAACCGCTCGGCCTCGGAGTCCCCCCGGTCCGCGGCCGATGTGAGCAACCTCCCCGCCGCCGACGACCCCTGACAGCCGAGGTTGCGGCAGTACGCCCGGTAGAGCGCGGGGAAACGCACGTACCTCTGCAGCGCCCGATCGAGGAACACCGGTCCGTCGGGCAGTGCGACCGCGGTCTCCAGCACCGCGAGCGCCTTATCGGCGACCCACGTGTCGCGGGTGTTGACCAGGTCCTGCCATGGCAGATCACGGCGCCGGATGCGGATACCCGGTTGCGGCCGAGGCTTCGCGTCGGCCGGCACAGTCACCTCCACCACCGCCGGCGCCTGATCGAGCATCCCGTGCCAGTACGCCGCGGCCGGTCCGGTGACGGCGGCCCGTTCACCTGCCCACAACCCGGCGGAGCGGATCCGGACCTCGTCGGTCCGGCGATGGCCACCGACCAGGTACACGGCCGGATACAGCCGCTCCCACGAGCCCATGCGGACCCGCCGCTGAACGGTCGCAGCGGAAACCCCGCAACCGACTGCCTGCGCCAGCGTGATCACCCCGCCCTGGCGGGCCACCATGCGCTCGAACGACATCGCGTCAGAATGGGCCACCTCACCGCGAGCTCGTGGGCGTTTCCGAAACCCCACCCCATGATCATCGAATCGGGGACATGAGCTGCACCCGTGCAGTTCATGTCCCGGAAACAGCGATCATGAGGCGCTCAGCTGGCAGGTCGCTGCTGCTCCACCACGACGGGCTCGATCGGCGGGGCGGGGGGCGCGGGAGCCGGCGGGGCGGGGGGCGCGGGAGTGGCGGCCGGGTCGAAGGGCACCGCGGGGGGCTTCTCGCCGCGGATGTCGGCCACGAGCGCCGTGACGTCCGCCATGATCGCGGCCGTGACCCCGTCCAGCGCCGTGCGCGTACGGGGGCCGCCCAGCCAGGCCGAGAGATCCACCGGCGGGCCCGCGATGATCGTCACGCGGCGCCGCCGGAGCAGTCGGGGACGGGCCGTGCCGGGCGGGAGGACGTCCTGGGTTCCCCAGTTCGCCACCGGGATCACCGGCACGCCGCTGACCAGTGCTATCCGCGCGATGCCGTTCTTCGCCTTCATCGGCCAGCCGTCAGGATCGGCGGTATAGGTGGCCTCGGGGTAAAAAGCCACGATCTCACCGCGCTGCACGGCCTCGATCGCGCCGCGGTAGGCATCACCGGCTCGGACGGACTCGCGGTAGACGGGGATGTGGCCGCCCTTGCCGAGCACCGAGCGGACCAGCGGCACGTCCCAGAGCTCGCCCTTCGCGAGGAAGCGCGGCATCCGGTCGTGGCAGATGCAGAACGCCACGTCGAAGAT
>JBKJPD010000127.1:0-3159 GCA_046595345.1 Pseudonocardia sp. | reverse complement strand
GGACGACGGCCGGGTTCAGACGGCGACGCGAGCGCGGCGCCCGATCGCCCGGGCGGTCCGCCGGGCGTCGAGGCGCAGCTCGCGGAACATGCCGCTGATCGGGTTGGTATAGCCGATGAAGTGCAGGCCGGGGGCAGTCGGGGCGGTGCGCGCGCCGTGCACGATGGGGGTGCCGTCGGGCGCCAGGACACCAAGGCCACCGACGAGCACGTCGAGCCCGCGGCGGTAGCCGGTCGCCACGACGACCACGTCGGGCTGCACGCGCGCACCGTCGGACAGCACGACGTCGGCGCCGTCGAGCGCCTCGACGCCCGCGACGACCTGCACCGTCCCGGCACGCAACGCGTCGACGAGCCCGACGTCGAGGATCGGGATCTGCCCCTCCTCGCGCACCCGCCGGTAGACGCCCTTGCTCGGGCGCGGCAGGCCGTGCTTGGTGAGGTCGCCGACCGTGAGCCGCTGCACGAGGCCGACGACGGGGTCGACCAGCACGGACGGGACGTAGCGGGTCAGCACGCTCACCACGGTCGTCGGCATCCCGCCGACCTCGCGCAGCAGCAGGTGCGGCGGCGTGCGCACGGCGAGGATCACCCGCCGCGCCCCGTGCTCGACGAGGTCGACCGCGATCTCGGCCCCGCTGTTCCCGGCCCCGACGACGAGGACCTCCTGTCCGGCGTACGGCGTGCCGTTCTTGTACGTCGAGGCGTGCAGGAGCTCGCCGGTGAAGCCGTCGCGGCCGGGCCAGTCGGGCAGCAGCGGGGTGTGGTTGTAGCCGGCGCGCACCTGCTCGCCGTCGGCCGTCTCGACGACCCAGTCGGCGCCGTCGCGGCGCAACCCGCGCACCTGCGTGCCGAGCCGGAGGTCGAGCCGGTGGTGGCGGGCGTAGTCCTCGAGGTACTCCACGACGTGCTCCCGGCTCACCCACGGCCCGTACCGCTTGGGCATGGGGAGCCCCGGCAGGGCGGAGAGCCAGCGGACGGTGTGCAGGTGGAGCCGGTCGTAGTGGCCACGCCAGCTCGCGCCGACGGCGTCAGCTCGGTCGACGACGAGCGTGTCGACGCCGTGGCGGCCGAGCTCAGCGGCGGTGGCGAGGCCGGCAGGGCCGGCGCCCAGGACGACAGCTCCCCGACGGCGAGCCGGAGCGGCTGCGGGCTGGGCGAGCGAGGCGGTGGGCTGCATCGACACTCCTACGGATCGGAATCAGATTCAGATTAAGATTCAGAACGTAGACTGCACCCATCGCGCCCGTCAAGAAGGGATTCGAGCATGAGCAGCCAGACCCGGGCCGCGCCCGGCTCCGACCGGGCACGCGCACGACGCGTCCCGGTGCAGGCCCGCAGCCGCGAGCGGGTGGCAGCGCTGCTGGCCGCCGCGGAATGGATCCTCGTCCAGGAGGGCGCCGAGCACCTCACCACCGGCCGGATCTGCCGCGTGGCCGGAGTCCCGAGCAGCGCGCTCTACCAGTACTTCTCCGACCGGCAGGACATCCTCGAGGCGCTGGGTGACGGCTACCTCGAGCAGTTCCGGACGGCGAACGCTCAGCTGCTCGCGCAGGCTCGCACCGAGCGGTGGGACGACGTCGTCGGCCGGCTGCTCGAGGCCTACCTGGAGCTCTACCGCTCGCTGCCCGGCTTTCGCGCGCTGTGGCTCGCCCACTTCGACGCCGCGCTCGCCTCCCGCTACGACGCCCACCTCGACGCGATGGGCGAAGGCCTGCTGTCGATCCTGGAGGCGCAGCTCTCACTTGCGGAGCCGGCCCGCGCCCGCACCGCCTGCCACGTGGCGATGCGCACCGGCGACGCGCTGCTGCGATGGGCCTTCGCCGACGACCCCTCAGGCGACGTCGACATCCTGCTCGAGACCGACCGGCTGATGCGGCTGTACCTCCAAGACGTCATCGGGCGGACGGCGGACGGCTGAGGGCGAATGCCTCGACGGTCGCCTTCCCGCCACCAGCCGTGCAAGAGCGTTCCTTGGTGTCGTACGGGCAGGAGGTGTAGCTCCGAGGGAGGCTCGCACTCGGCCCGGCCGGCGTGAGGCGGTGGTCGTCAACCGCGTGAACCGTATGCAAGGCGAGGCGGGTGCGCGGTCGATCAGGTCTGCGACGCAGGGTGCGCGGTGGTGTCCGAGGTCAGCGAGCCGCAGCTGCACCTCGATGGCTCGGTCCTCGATAGCCGGTGTCTGGTACTCCACCGGCATCGACGCCTGGGGCGGCAGGCGCGTGGCAGTGCGCAGGACCTGATCTCGCCGAGTAGCCGATTTCCAGTTGCGTCACGGTGCTGATGCGCACCAGTCCGCGCTCGATCCGCTCTGTCCACGTCGCAACCTCGGTAGAGCGGGACAATCTGAACAGAGCCGAGGTGTCAATGAGTCAGCAGGTCACTCCTAGGCGCCCTTCATGACTTCCAGGTCGGCAAGGTCGGCGAAGGTTTCCGCGAAGGCCGCGAGGTGCTCTGCAGTCACCGGTTCCAGGTTGTTCACCGCCTCCTGGGCCAGTCGACGTCGCAGGAACTCGCTTCGGGACAGCCCAAGGCGAGATGCCCGTGCGTCCAACGCGGTGATCACCTCGTCGGGCACGTCTCGCACAAGCACGTCAGTCATGCGGGCACACCTCCGGTTCGATCGCCCATGACAGCGAACGCTGACACCAACCCGGTCCCGCGGGATTCGAGGGCCATCGCGGTCTCTGGGTGGGGGTCGGCGGTTCGAGCCCGCCCCTGACCACCCACTCACCCCTCCTGAGCTGCGCTTGGGCCCGGAAGCGCGGTTGCCGTTGCTCATCCAGCTCGACGAGGTGCCGCATCAGGCCCCTTGGGCCGGGGCCCGAACCCTGCCGTTTCGGCGCTGAGAGGGCCTCGTCGACGACCTCTCCGATCCGGGCTAGAGACCCAGCCGCTTGCTGACGACTTCGTCCATGATCTCGTCGGTGCCGCCACCGGTCCGAAGGATTCGTGAGTCGCGGTAGTGGCGCTCGACCTCGGCCTCGCGCATGTAGCCGAACCCACCGTGCAGCTGGACGGCGAGGTCGACGACCTCGTCGCAGGCCTGGCAGGCGATCGTCTTGGCCATGGAGACCTCGGTGACGCCGCCGTCGAGGGCGTCGCTGCTGAGCCACGCCTCGTACGCCGCCCGAGTGGTGACCTTCGCGGTGAAGCACAG
>JBKJPD010000052.1:0-7255 GCA_046595345.1 Pseudonocardia sp. | reverse complement strand
GTGTCCTTGCCCCCCTCGGCGGTCAGCCACAGCCCGGCGACGTCGGTGGTGGACCCGGGCAGCGGCACCCGTCCGAGCTGCTGGGCGAGCAGGCCGCCGATCGTGTCGACGTCGGCGACCGCCAGCACCTCGTCGAGCGGGCTGTCGGTGGTGGCGTCGCCGGGGTACAGCTCCGCGAGGTCCTCGACCGACAGCCGCGCCGAGACCCGGAGCCGGTGCCCGTCGAGCTCCTGAACATCAGGCACCTCGTCGGTGTCGTACTCGTCGGTGATCTCCCCGACGATCTCCTCGAGGACGTCCTCGATCGTGACGACCCCGGCGGTGCCGCCGTACTCGTCGACGACGATCGCCATGTGGTTGCGGGCGGCCTGCATCTCTCTCAGCAGCTCGTCGACGCGCTTGCTGTCGGGGACGAACGCGGCCGGGCGCATCACCGCGGACAGCGCCGCGACCGGCCCGTCCCCCGCCTCCGCCTGGGCCCGGACGAGGTCCTTGAGGTAAGCGACGCCGACGATGTCGTCGATGGTCTCGCCGAGCACCGGCAGCCGCGAGTACCCGCTGCGCAGGGCCAGCCGCAGCACCTTGTCGACGGGGGTGTCCAGCTCGATCCACACGACGTCGGGACGCGGCACCATCACCTCGCGCACCAGCGTGTCACCCAGCTCGAACACCGAGTGGAGCATCTGCCGTTCACCCTCGTCGACGACGCCGCTGGTACTGGCCAGGTCGACCAGCTCGCGCAGCTCCACCTCGGAGGAGAACGGCCCCTGCCGGAACCCCTGCCCGGGAGTGATCGCATTGCCGATCAGGATCAGCAGCTTCGTCAGCGGGCCGAGCAGCGTGGCGAGAGCCCGGATGGGCGCCGCGACCACCATCCCCACGCGGTAGGGATGCTGGCGGCCCAGCGTGCGCGGGCCGACGCCGATGAGCACATAGGACACCACGAGCATGACCGCGCCTGCGGTCAGCGCGGCAGCCGACATCGGGACGATGACCTGCACCAGTGCCACGGTGAGCAGGACGGTGGCTGCGGTCTCGGCGGCGAGGCGCAGCAGCAGGAGCAGGTTGACGTACCGCGGCCGGTCGGCGACGACGGTGGCCAGGGCGCGCGCCCCGGGGCGCCCGGCCCGGACCAGCGCGTCGACGCGGGCGCGCGACACCGAGTTCAGCGCCGCGTCAGCGGCCGCGAACAGCCCGGCGAGGGGAACCAGCAGGACGGCGAGGACAACAAGTGGAGCGGTGCCGTTCATGGCAGGTATCAATCGTCCTCGAGGCCGACGGTACCGAGGACTGCGGAGTCGCTGCGGCGCTGCGCCTCCTGGGCGGCAGCCTGCTCGCGGGCGGTGCGCCAGTCGACGAGCAGCGTGTCCTGCAACGCGAACATCTCGCGCTCCTCGTCGGGCTCGCCGTGGTCGTAGCCGAGCAGGTGCAGCACACCGTGCACGGTGAGCAGGTGCAGCTCGTCGGCCAGCCCGTGCCCGGCCTCGCGGGCCTGGGCCTTCGCGAAATCCGGGCACAGCACGATGTCGCCGAGGAGCGCAGGACCCATGTCCGGGGCGTCGGGGCGCCGCGACTCGTCGTGCAGCTCGTCCATCGGGAACGACATGACGTCGGTGGGGCCGGGCTCGTCCATCCAGCGCTCGTGCAGCTCCGACATCGTGTCGATGGTGACGGCGGTGATGGCCAGCTCGACAGCGGGGCTCACCCGCATGACCCCGAGCGCGAAGCGGGCGACGGAGGCGATCAGCGACTCGTCCATGGCGACGCCGGACTCGTTGCACACCTCGATCGACACGCCCACCAGCTTAGACCGTGCCCATCGACGGGTTCGTCGGCGTGCACAACCTGGCCGGCTCGCCGTCACTGCGCACGCGCGTCCTGCGACCCGGGCGGGTGGGGCAGCGCGCGCCCAGGGCATGGAAGCGCGGCGGGCGAGGCCTAGCGCCGGCGGGAGCGGCGGTCCTGCGGCGGCCCGGTGCGGGGGGCGCCGGCCGCGTGCAGGGCCGGGCGTTCGTCGATGACGTCCCACCGCGCGTAGGCGTCGACGATGTCGGCCACCAGCCGGTGACGCACCACGTCCGTGCTGGTGAGCAGCGAGAAGTGCACGTCGTCGACGCCATCGAGGATGTCGCGCACGACCCGGAGCCCGGAGCGGGCGTGGCCCGGCAGGTCGATCTGCGTGACGTCGCCGGTCACCACGATCTTGGAGCCGAAGCCCAGCCGCGTGAGGAACATCTTCATCTGCTCGGGCGTGGTGTTCTGCGCCTCGTCGAGGATGATGAACGCGTCGTTGAGCGTGCGCCCGCGCATGTACGCCAGCGGGGCCACCTCGATGGTGCCCGCGGACATGAGCTTGGGGATCGACTCCGGGTCGACCATGTCGTGCAGCGCGTCGTAGAGCGGGCGCAGGTAGGGGTCGATCTTCTCCAACAGGGTGCCGGGCAGATACCCGAGCCGCTCCCCCGCCTCGACGGCCGGGCGGGTGAGGATGATCCGGTTGACCGACTTGTTCTGCAGCGCCTGCACGGCCTTGGCCATGGCGAGGTACGTCTTGCCGGTACCGGCCGGGCCGATACCGAAGACGATGGTGTTCGAGTCGATGGCGTCGACGTAGCGCTTCTGGTTGAGCGTCTTGGGCCGGATCGTCTTGCCGCGGCGCGACAGGATGTCCAGGCTCAGCACCTCGGCCGGGGACTCGCCCAACCGCGCGCGGTCATCGGCGCCACCGTCGCCGAGCATCTCGACGGTGCGGCGGACGGCGTCGGTGGACACCTGCTGACCCCGCTGGGCCAGCGTGATCAGCTCGGCGAAGACCCGCTCCGCGAAGGCCACGTCGGCCGGGGTGCCGGTGAGGGTGAGTTCGTTGCCGCGGACGTGGACATCGGCGACGAGCATGTCCTCCGCGGTGCGCAGGCTCTCGTCGCGCGAGCCCAGCAGCGCGAGCAGAGCGGCATCCGGAACGGCCATGCGGGACTGGACGGGATCCGGCTGGGTCAAGGGGTACGCCGCCTGCTTCCTGAGGTCTGTTCGGGCCCGCCAGTGTGCGGACGGCGACGATGTTACCGCCATCGGCCCGGGTCCCGCCGGACGTTTCGGTGGCCGGGACCAGGGTGTCGCGGGCCCGAACGGCGCAGGTGCCGTCCCGCCGGCTACCTGATCAGCTTCTGTACGTCGCGGAACTGGGGGTGCAACGAGTCGCGCAGCCACTCGAAAAGCACCATCTCGGTGGTGACGACCTCGGCGCCGTGGCGTCGCATCCGGTCGATCGCGACGTCCCGGCCGGCCGGATCACGCGAGCCGATCGCGTCGGCCACCACCACCACCCGGTGCCTCGCCGCGAGCAGCTCGAGCACCGTCTGCAGCACACAGACGTGGGCCTCGCAGCCCACCACCACGATCTCCTCGGTGCGGGGCGGCAGCAGGTGGGCGAAACCGGGCTCGGCGACGGCGCCGAACGACGTCTTCGCCAGCACCATCTGCGGGTAGGCGGCGACGGCCTCGACCGTGGGGCCGAGCCCGGTCGGGTTCTGCTCGGTGGCGCATACCGGCACGTCGAGCAGACCCGCCCCCTGCGCGAGGCGCACGGCGTTGGCGACCACGGCGGCACCCCCGTGGATGGCGGGCATGAGCCGTTCCTGCAGGTCGATGATCAGCAGGGCGGACCCTGACGCGGTGAGCAGCACGAGACGAATCTAGTGGCCGCGGAACGCCTCGGCCAACCACCAGGAGCCGCCGTCCGAGGCGATCTTGGCGTCGACGAGCAGTGGCGCGGTCCGCGGTCCGGCCACCCAGTCCGCGACGCCCGCCAGATCGGCAGGAGCCCGGACCGTCACGGCCTCGAAGCCGAAACCACGCCCGATCGCGGCGATGTCGGCCTCCGGGAACCGGACGGTCGTGAGGTCGTCGCCGGTGAAGTGGTGCACCTCCGCCCCGTAGCCGCGGTCGTCGTACACCACGACGACCATCGGGATCCCGAGCCGCACCACGGTGTCCAGCTCGGCGATCCCCATCAGGGCGCCGCCGTCGCCCAGCGCTGCCACGGCCAGCCGGTCGGGGCGGGCCAGCGCGGCGCCGATCGCGGTGGCCAGCCCCAGCCCGACGGACTGGAAACCCTGCGTGAAGCAGGAGCCGCACTCGTCGGGGACGCGCAGGTACGCGCAGGGATAGCCCATGAAGTTGCCGGAGTCGACGGCCACAGTGCGCTCGAGCGGCAACAGATCGTCGAGCGCGATCGAGAGGGTCCGGGGGTCGATCCCGCCGGCGCCCGTGAGGTCGTCGTGCAGCACGTCGTTCCAGCGGATGCGCTCGGCGATCGCGGCGCGCACCACGCCGGTGCGGTACCCGGTGCGGGGCTCCCCCCACCACGACGCCAGCACCTCGCGGGCCGTCGCCGCGACGTCGCCGAGCACCCCGAGGTCAACGGGACGGTGGGCGCCGATCGCGTCCGCTTCCAGGTCCACCTGCACGACGCGAGCGCCCCGGCCGATCAGCGATCCGTGCCGCATGGTCCACATGTTCAGCGCGCAGCCCCAGCCCACCACCAGATCCGCGCCGGAGATCAGCTCCGCGGCCAGCGGCGAGGCGAACCCGCCGGAGATGCCCAGCGACCAGGGGTCGTCGTGGAAGAGCCCGGTCGCGACGGCCGAGGTGGCCAGCAGCGCACCGCACGCCGCCGCCAGCTCCCTCAGCTCCTCCCGGGCGCCCCGGGCGCCCCTGCCCGCGACGAACACCGGGCGTCGCGCCGCCGCGAGCAGCGCCGCGAGCTCCGCGACCGCTCGCGCGGAGGGACGCACAGGGTCCAGAACGAGCGCCCCCGGCACCTCCCACCGGTCAGGCGCCTCGGCGGCCTGGACGTCCAGCGGCAGGTTGAGCACGACGGTCCGCCGCTGCTCGACCGCAGTCCGGTGGGCACGCACCGTGTCGGCGAGCGCGGACGCCGGCGAATTCACCCGCTCCGCCACCGCCCCGACCGCGGTGACCATGGCGTCCTGGTCGATCCGGAAGTTCGACCGCACCGCCGCCGCCCCGGTGTCGGCCGCGAGCACGATCAGCGGGGTGCGGCTCTTGGCAGCCTCGGCGATCCCGGTCATCGCGTTGGTCAACCCGCAGCCCTGGTGCACAGTGAGCACGCCCACCCGCCCGCTCGTCCGGGCGTATGCGTCGGCCATGGTCGCGGCGCCACCCTCGTGCCGCGCCGCCACGAACGGGACTCCGCCCGCGCGCAGCGCATTGGTGACGTGGAAGTTGCCGCTGCCGACCACCCCGAACGCATGCCCGACGCCGAGCTGCGCGAGCGCGGAGCCGACGAGCCCCGCGACGGTCGTCATGCCGCCTCCCCGGGAGCGAACACGTCGGCGGTGTTCATGCCGCCTCCCCGGGAGCGAACACGTCGGCGGTACCCGTTCCCATCAGGACTCGACCAACGCGAGCACCCGCGCAGGGCTTCCCGACCCGCCCACGATCGGCAACGGCCCGGTGATCACCACCGCGCCGGTGGGGGGCAGCAGCGCCAGGTTTCGCAGCTGCGTCAGCCCGTACTTCCCGGCGCCGAGCAAGAAGGAGTGGCACGGGAACGGCGGGTCGAACGAGTGCGCGACGCCCGCGTCGGTACCGACCGTCTCGACGCCGACGCCGAGCACCGGCGACTCCTCAGCGATCCAGCGGGCGCACTCCACGGAGATCCCCGGCGTGTGGGAGCCGGTGTCGTCGGCGTTGAGGAACGCCGCGGTGTCGTCGCTGCGCGCATCCCAGCCGGTGCGGTAGAGCAGCCAGCCGCCCTCGGGCAGCGGCCCGTTCTCGGTCTCCCACGCCCGGATGTGCTCGATCTCCAGTAGGAAATCCGGGTCGCTCTCCCCCGCGAAGTCCAGCACCGCGGCCGAGGCGATCAGCGATCCGGGTGGCACCTGCGAGACGTCCTCGCCGTCCCGCCCCGTCACCCAGTGCACGGGCGCGTCGAAATGCGTGCCGGTGTGCTCAGAGGTGTGGATGTCGTTCCAGTACCACGCCGGCCCGCGGTCGTCGTAGCGACTGATCTCGGTCAGCCCGAACGCGGATGCGTTCGCGAACGGCGGCGGCAACTGCAGCATCGGGGTGCCGCTGTGCAGCGGTGCGGTGAGGTCGATCACCTCGACCCGGCCGCTGCGCAGCGCATCGAGCAGGTCAGCCAGCACTGCCATGTGGAACTCCTGACGGATCGGCGACGGTCGGGCCAGCATTACCGATACCCGGCCGTCGGGAAAGGAGCCGTTCGACGGCGTCGCGGCACGCTCGCCAGGCGGGCGTCGCCGGATCGATCACGGCGAAGTGGTCCACGCCGGGCAGCGTGACCAGTTCGGCCGTGTCGCCTGCCGCCGTGGCCGCGGCCACGAACCGCTCGCTCTGCCGGATCGGGACGTTGCCGTCGTCGGTGCCGTGGACGCACACCACGGGCACCCCGAGCGGGACGCGGGCGATGGGCGAGGCCAGCGTGTACCGGTCCGGGACGGCCGCCGGTGATCCGCCGATCAGGTCCGCCACCGCGCTGTTGCCGACGGCCCGCTCGGCGGCGTCGACAAGATCGAGCACCCCGGCCTGGCTGACCGCCCCGCGCAGCGCCACCAGGGGCGCCGCGCCGGGTGCACCCGGCGGGAGCCCCGCGCGGCAGGCGAGCCAGACGGCGAGGTGCCCGCCCGCCGAATGCCCGACGGCGACGACCCGGTCCAGCGGCAGCCGCCCACCTGCCGCCTCCTGCAGAGGACCGGCCAGCAGATCCACGGCCGCCGCGCTGTCGTCGAAGGTCGCGGTCCAGCCGCCACCACCCCCCACCCGCCGATACTCGACGTTCCAGGCCGCGAAGCCGGTGTTGGCCAGGTCCACGGCCAGCGGACGGCCCAGCTCAAGGCCGTAGCCCTGCCGCCAGAACCCGCCGTGCACCACGACGACGACACCGCGCACCTCCCCGGCCGGGAGCGTCAGCTCGCCGAACTGGCTCGGGTGGGCGCCGTAGGCGAAGCGGCGCGCCGCGGAAACGCCCGGGCCGGGGGCCGGGGTGCTCACCGCGCACCCGGCCAGGGCTGCCGGGAGTCCGAGTACGGCTGCACCGAGGGCGGCGAGGCGGCGGAGGGCGCGGCGACGGTTCACCCGCAGGATCCTGTCAGGGCGGGTCACGACGAGCGCATGTCAGGGCGGTCACGACGAGTGGTTCCTGACACCGGACCCGTCCGGGTTGCCACATCGCGGTGGACGTGGGGGGACATCCACCGCGACGTGGCTCGCC
>JBKJPD010000008.1:0-5649 GCA_046595345.1 Pseudonocardia sp. | reverse complement strand
CGTTGTCGACGCCGTTGAGGCCCGCCTTGCGCCCGCAGTCGGAGATGGTGACGCCCGGCATCACCTCCCCGGACCCGTCGCGGATCGGGACGAGGAACGCGTGCACCCCGTGGGTGACCCCACCCGTGACGAGCTGCGCGAACACCGCGGCCATCCGGGCGTCGCGGGCGGCGCCGCCGATGTAGTCCTTGCGGGCGCCCGCGCTCGGGGTGTGGATCACGAACTCGTGGGTCTCGGGGTCGTAGGTGGCGGTGGTGTGCAGGTGCTGAACGTCCGAGCCGTGGCCCGTCTCGGTCATCGCGAAGCAGCCCAGCAGCGTGCCGTCCATCGTGTCGCGCAGGTAGCGGTCGTGGTGGCGCGCGGTGCCCAGCGCCTGCAGCGCCCCACCGAACAGCCCCCACTGCACCCCGGCCTTGACCAGCAGCGACAGGTCGCCGTGGCCCAGCATCTGGAACGCTGTGACGATGCCGCCGATGTCGCCCCCGCCGCCGTAGGCCGGGTCGAAGCCCTGGTGCGGGCGCCTTGACGCGGCGAGCTGTCGCATCGCCTCGGCGACCTGGGCGCGGTAGTCCTCGGTGGGCAGTTCGGGGTCGAGCGTGAGCCCGCCCATCTGCGCGCGGACGTCGTTGCGGACGGCGGCCCACCGGCCGTCGAGCACGGTCTGCAGTTCGTTCACGTCCACTCCTGACTGAAGCTCGTCGGCGCCGCGAACGGCGTTGCTGGGTTGAACGGCGACCTCGCAAGCTCGGTCATGTGATCTCCTCCTGAGGAGCGGCGATGACGCCGGAGAGTCCGGCCCACGCCAGGTCGGTGAGATGGGCGGCCAGCTCAGCGCGGGTCATCGCGGACGGCCGGGCCAGCCAGTTGTCGGCCGCAGCCCGGACGAGCCCCACGATGCCGTGGCCCCACGGCGTGGCGGCGGTGGTGTCGGAGCCGGTGCTCCGTAGTTGCGCGGCGATCGCGGCGGCGGCCTGGTCGCCGATGAGCGAGACGAGATCGGCGACGGGGTCGGCATCGAGAGGGCGGTCCACGAGCGGGCGGTGCACGACGAAGCGGTAGACCTCGGGATCGTGCTCGATGAGCCGCAGGTACGCCTCGATGCCCGCGGCGGCCTGAGCGCGGGGGCCGTCGGCGCGGTCCATCGCCGTGCGCACCTGCCCGACCAGCACCTCGGCCACGCGGGCGCAGACGGCGACGTAGAGCTCGGTGCGGTCGGTGAAGTGCCGGTAGACGACGGTCTTGCTGGTGCCGGCACGTGCGGCGACCTCGTCCATGCCCACGCCTGCGCCATGTTGGCGGATCGCGAGGATGGCGGCGTCGGTGAGCTCGAGGCGGCGCGTCTCGCGGTGGGCGTCCCATCGGCTCGCGCGGCGGTCCCGGGTAGCTTTCACGGGACCAACGGTACCGTGTACCGCGAGTATCGGCTACGACGTGCACGTCACATAAGCGGGACCGTCAGTACTATGTACTTTGAGTATCGGTAACTACCCAGGAAGGACCGCCATGTCCCGCTCAGTCCGCCGTGCCGCCGTGATCGGGGGCAACCGCATCCCGTTCGCCCGGGCGAACGGTGCCTACGCCCGCGCGTCCAACTCCGACATGCTCACCGCCACCCTCGATGGCCTGGTCGCCCGCTTCGGACTCGCGGGCGAGCGCATCGGAGAGGTGGCGGGCGGTGCCGTGCTCAAGCATTCCCGCGACCGCGACCTCACCCGCGAGGCCGTCCTCGGCAGCAGGCTCGCCCCCACCACCCCTGCCTACGACATCCAGCAGGCGTGCGGCACAGGCCTCCAGACCACCATCGCGGTGGCCAACAAGATCGCGCTCGGCCAGATCGAGAGCGGCGTCGCGGCAGGTGTCGACACGGCCAGTGACGCGCCCGTGGCACTGAACGACGACCTGCGCCGCGTCCTCATGGAGCTCAACGGGGCCCGCACGTTCGCCGACCGGCTCCGCGCCGTCGCGAAGATCCGGCCCGGGCAGGTCGTCCCGGAGATCCCGCGCAACGCCGAGCCGCGCACCGGGCTGTCGATGGGTGAGCACGCGGCGCTGACCGCGCTGCAATGGCAGGTCGGGCGCGAGGAGCAGGACGAGCTCGCCGCCGCCAGCCATCGCCACCTCGCCGCCGCCTACGAGCGCGGCTTCTTCGACGATCTGGTGACGCCCTATCTGGGGCTGACCCGCGATGCGAACCTGCGACCCGACACGTCGATCGAGAAGTTGGCGAAGCTGAAGCCCGTGTTCGGCCGCGGTGCGGACGCCACCATGACGGCCGGCAACTCCACACCGCTGACCGACGGCGCATCGGCCGTGCTCCTCGGTTCCGACGAGTGGGCCGCCGCGCACAAGCTGCCGGTGCTCGCACACGTCCTCGACGCCGAGACGGCTGCGGTCGACCATGTCCACGGCGGGGACGGGCTGCTCACCGCCCCGGTCTTCGCCGTACCGCGGCTGCTGGAACGCAACGGGCTCACGCTGCAGGACTTCGACTTCTACGAGATCCATGAGGCCTTCGCCTCCACCGTGCTCGCCACGCTGAAAGCCTGGGAGGACCCGGCGTTCACCAAGGAGCGCCTCGGCCTCGATGCGCCGCTCGGGTCGATCGACCGGTCCCGGCTCAATATGGCGGGCTCCTCGCTCGCCACCGGGCACCCGTTCGCCGCCACCGGCGGGCGGATCGTCGCCACGCTCGCGAAGCTGCTGCACGAGAAGGGGTCCGGAAGGGGCCTCATCTCGATCTGCGCCGCAGGCGGTCAGGGCGTCGTCGCGATTCTCGAAGCGGCGTGACGTGAGCGAGCTCGCGAGCTCACCATCCGACACAGCGTCGACGGCATTCGCCGATCGGCGCCGGCGAGGAGAACGAATGTCCAACGACACCTTCCGCGACCTGTCGCAGAACCCGCTGGTCCAGCGGCTCGGCGTGCCCCGGATCCCGGTGCTGCGCCGTCACTTCCCGGGCGCCCCGCTGCTCGACGGGCCCGCGCTCGTCGGGTCGGTGGGCGCCGGCGCGTTCGTCGGGACGGTGCGCGCGTTGCTCGCGGATATCGAGGCGGCCGACGACGACGGGAAGGTCGCCGCGGTCGTCCTCGACGCCACCGGTGCCCGTGCGCTCGACGACCTCGCGGCCGTCCAGCAGTTCCTGACGCCGGCGATCCGGCGACTCGCCCCGTCGGGGCGGTTGCTGCTGATCGGCCCGCCGGCGGACCAGCGCGACATCGAGGCGGCTGCCGTCGCCCAGGCGCTGGAGGGGCTCGTGCGCTCCGCCGCCAAGGAGGTGCGCGCGGGTGCGACCGCGAACCTGCTGGTCGCGGCCCCGGGTGCCGCGATCGACTCGGCGGTGCGGTTCTTCCTCTCCGCCCGTTCCGCCTACGTGGACGGCCAGGTCGTGCACATCGCGGCTCCGGTCGGAGCGCTTCCCGACGAGCCCGTGGACGCCGACCGGCCGCTGGCCGGGCGCGTCGCCGTCGTCACCGGCGCGGCGCGCGGGATCGGCGCGGCCATCGCCGAGACCCTCGCCCGCGACGGCGCCACGATCGTCGCTGTCGACATCCCGGCAGCAGGCGAGGCGCTCGCCCGCGTCGCCAACCGCTGCGGTGGCACGGCCCTGCAGCTCGACATCACCGGGGTGGGTGGCGGGACATCATCTGCGGCGGCGCGACTGCTCGCGCACCTCACCGAGCGGCACGGGCGAGTCGATGTGATCGTCCACAACGCCGGCATCACCCGCGACAAGCTGCTCGCCAACATGGATGCCGACCGCTGGAACGCCGTCATGGCCGTCAACCTGCGCGCCCAGCTCGCGATCAACGCGGCCTTACTTTCCGGCGACGTCCTCAGCGACACCGGCCGGATCGTCTGCGTCGCGTCCACCAGCGGGATCGCGGGCAACCGCGGCCAGACCAACTACGCGGCCAGCAAGGCGGGCGTGATCGGGATGGTCCGGGCGCTCGCGCCGGAACTCGCGAAGCGCGGGGCGACGATCAACGCCATCGCGCCCGGGTTCATCGAGACCGAGATGACCGCGAAGATGCCGCTGGGCACCCGCGAGGCCGGGCGCCGGATCAACAGCCTGCGCCAGGGCGGCATGCCCGTCGACGTCGCCGAGACCGTCGGCTGGCTCGGGCAGGCCGCCAGTGGCGGCGTCACCGGGCAGGTCGTTCGCGTGTGCGGCCAGAGTCTGGTGGGTGCCTGATGTCGCTCGGCGCCCTCTACGTCAAGGCGGCGCTGGGATCGGTCGGGCCCCGGGCGCGGGAGGTGCCCGACACCGAGTTGGTCCGCGACGTGGTGGTGGACCGCTCACATCTCGCTGGGTACGCCCGGGTGTGTGGGTTCGCCGTCGACGACGCGCTCCCGGCCACCTACCCGCATGTGCTCGCGTTCCCGCTGCAGGTGCAGCTGATGGCGGGCCGCACGTTCCCGCTGCCGCTGCCAGGGCTCGTTCATGTGCGGAACACGATCACCATGCACCGGCGCATCTGCGCAGGCGAGCAACTGCACGCCCGCGTGCACGCCGAGCGGCTCGTGGCCCATCCCCGGGGCGTTCAGGTCGACCTCGTCGCGCGAGTCGAGGTGGCAGGCGAACCGGTCTGGGTCGGCCGCAGCACCTACCTTGCCCGCGGTGCCGCCGCACCCGCCCCCACGAGCCCATACGAGATGGCGGGCGGGTTGGCCCGATCGGGCGAGCCTGCCGCCGCGCCGGGGCCGGTCCCGGACGGCACGCCGGTCGCGGTGTGGCGCGTCGACGCGGGCACCGGACGTCGATACGCCGCCGTCAGCGGCGACGTGAACCCGATCCACCTGCATCCACTCGCCGCACGCGCTTTCGGGTTCCCGCGCGCGATCGCGCACGGTATGTGGACTGCGGCCCGGGTGCTGGCATCGCTGCAGGGACGGCTCCCCGACGCGCTGACCTACGACGTCGCGTTCGGCCGTCCGCTGCTGCTGCCGTCCACGGTCGAGTTGCGTACACGCGCGGTGGACGGGGGATGGGACAATGATGTGCGCTCCGCGCCGGACGGTGTCGGCCGGAGCGACAGCACCCGCCCTGCGAAGGGCGGGCACCTCACGGCGACGGTCCGGCCTGCGGCCGGCTGACGCCACACAGGGATCGGGCCCCGGCGGATGGAAGCCGCCGGGGCCCGATCGTCATGCGGTAACGCGATGGTGCGGCAGATCAGCGACCCAGCACGGAGGACAGCGCGCCGCCGGTCTGGTTCTGCGACGTGCTGTTGCTGTTGCTCTGCGCGTTGCGGGAGTCGACCGAGTTGTTCTGGTCGATGCTCTGGCTGCCGCGGCTGAGCAGGCTCAGGTTGATGGCCGGGTTGACCTGGGTGACCGGCGCGATGTTGGTGTTGTTCTGGTTGGTGCGGTTGCCCTGCTGCTGGCCGACGAGGGAGGTGGCGTTGGCGTTGCCGCCGCGGGTGTTGCGCTCGTGGCCCTTCGCGTTGCCGGCCTTGGCCTCGGCGGTGGCGGTGGCGTCCTGGTTCTGGACCGTCTCGTTGCTGTTGTTCTGCTTGTTGCGGGAGTCGACCGTGTTGTTCTGGTCGATGCTCTGGTTGCCGCGGCTGAGCAGGCTCAGGTTGATGGCCGGGTTGACCTGGGTGACCGGCGCGATGTTGGTGTTGTTCTGGTTGGTGCGGTTGCCCTGCA
>JBKJPD010000631.1:0-2902 GCA_046595345.1 Pseudonocardia sp. | reverse complement strand
GGGCCGCCGACTTCGGCTGGTTCGCCTACACGCCGCTGTCGAGTGCCACCTACTCGCCGGGTGCGGGTGGAGACCTGTGGATCATGGGCCTGGTGATCGCCGGTCTGGGCACGATCCTGGGTGCGGTCAACTTCATCACCACGATCGTCTGCATGCGCGCGCCCGGCATGACGATGTTCCGGATGCCGATCTTCACGTGGAACATCTTCGTGACGGCGATCCTCGTCCTCATCGCGTTCCCGGTGCTCACCGCCGGCCTGCTGGGCCTGCTGGCCGACCGCAAGCTCGGCGCCCACGTGTTCGACCCGGCCAACGGCGGGGTCATCCTCTGGCAGCACCTGTTCTGGTTCTTCGGCCATCCCGAGGTCTACATCGTTGCGCTGCCGTTCTTCGGCATCGTCTCGGAGATCTTCCCGGTATTCGCCCGGAAGCCGATGTTCGGCTACAAGGGCCTGATCTACGCGACGCTGTCCATCGGTGCGCTGTCGGTTGCGGTGTGGGCGCACCACATGTACGCCACCGGCGCGGTGCTGCTGGCCTTCTTCTCCTTCACCACGTTCCTCATCGCCATCCCGACGGGCGTCAAGTTCGTCAACTGGATCGGGACGCTGTGGAAGGGCCAGCTGACCTTCGAGACGCCGATGATGTTCTCCCTCGGCTTCCTGGTCACGTTCCTGTTCGGCGGTCTGACGGGCATCCTGTTGGCGTCGCCGCCGATCGACTTCCACGTCTCGGACACCTACTTCGTGGTGGCGCACTTCCACTACGTGCTGTTCGGCACGATCGTGTTCGCCACCTACGCCGGCATCTACTTCTGGTTCCCGAAGATGACCGGCCGGATGTTGGACGAGACGCTGGGCAAGGTCCACTTCTGGTTGACCTTCGTCGGCTTCCACCTGACGTTCCTGGTGCAGCACTGGCTGGGCAACGAGGGCATGCCGCGCCGTTACGCCGACTACCTGCCCATCGACGGGTTCACCACCCTGAACATGATCTCGTCGATCGGGGCGTTCGTATTGGGCGCCTCGACGCTGCCGTTCATCTGGAACGTGTTCAAGTCCTACCGCTACGGCAGGATCGTCACGGTCGACGACCCGTGGGGCTTCGGTAACTCGCTGGAGTGGGCCACGTCCTGTCCGCCGCCACGGCACAACTTCACCGAGCTGCCCCGGATCCGTTCCGAGCGCCCGGCGTTCGAGTTGCACTACCCGCACCTCGTCGAACGCTTCCGCGAGGAGGCGCACTCGGGTGGCCACGCGGCACCGTCGGAGTTGATCGCCCGGGGCACCGAACAGGAGTCGAGCCCGAACGGTGGCCCGAAGGCGCGATAGCGAGGTGACCGGAACCAGCGTCCTCATCACGGTTACGGGGCCGGACCGGCCGGGCGTGAGTTCGGTCCTGTTCGCCGCCCTCACCCGGCACGGTGTCGACCTGATCGATGTCGAACAGGTCGTCATCCGGGGCAGGCTCACCCTCGGGGCACTGGTCACCGCCCACCACGATCCGGAGGGTCTGCAGGAGGTCGTCGAGCAGGCGATGGCGAGCATCTCGATGCAGGTGCACACCTCGCTGGAGGTGGACGACGATCGCGAATCCCGCCGGCACTCCACCCATGTCGTCGTCCTGCTCGGACGGCCGATCACGGCACGGGCGTTCGGGTCGGTGGCCCAGGCCCTCGCCGCGCTCGGTGCGAACATCGACGCGATCCGCCGGGTGGCCGACTATCCGGTCACCGGCCTGGAGCTGATGGTCTCCCCGGGGTCGGGGCAGGAGTCGGGCCAGCACCCGGCCGGCACCCTGCGGGCGCGGCTGGTCGAGGTCGCCCACGCCGCCGGGGTGGATGTGGCGGTAGAGCGGGCCGGGCTCGCCCGCCGCAGCAAGCGGCTGATCGTCTTCGACGTCGACTCCACGCTCGTGCAGGGCGAGGCCATCGAGATGCTCGCGGCCCGTGCAGGTCCCGAGGTCGAGGCCGAGGTCCGGGCCGTCACCGAGGCGGCGATGCGTGGCGAGCTGGACTTCGCCGAGTCGCTGCGTCGCAGGGTGTCGGTGCTCGCCGGGTTGCCGGAGTCGGTGCTCGCCGAGGTGGCGCAGGAGCTGGAGCTGACCCCGGGTGCCCGCACCACGATCCGCACCCTCAAACGCCTCGGGTACCGCTGTGGCGTCGTCTCGGGCGGCTTCACCCGGGTCATCGCGGGGCTCGTGCAGGAACTGGGCCTGGACTTCTGCGCGGCGAACGAGTTGGAGGTCGTCGACGGGCGTCTCACCGGCCGCGTCACCGGCGAGATCGTGGACCGGCCGGGCAAGGCGGTGGCGCTGCGCCGCTTCGCCGCCGAGTTCGGGGTTCCGCTGGAGCAGTGCGTGGCTGTCGGCGACGGTGCCAACGACATCGACATGCTCTCCACGGCTGGGCTCGGTATCGCGTTCAACGCCAAACAGGCTCTGCGCGACGTGGCCGACGCGGCCCTGTCGCACCCCTACCTCGACGTGGTCCTGTTCGTCCTGGGCATCACGAGAGACGAAGTGGAACGCGCTGACGCGGCGGAGGGCATCCACCGCCGCGTCTCCATCACATGATGCGGCTGCTTGCTGATCGGTATCTCGGCCGCGACGTGGCGTTCCGGCCCGAGCCGGACGGGCTGGTACGGGCCATGCCTGTGGTGCTGCGGCTCGAACGCCCACCCGCCGCGCGTACTCCGGTGCTCGAGGCGGCGGCCGCCGCGGCGCTCGCCCTGTGCCTCGATCCGCGCACCGAGCCCGGCGGCGAGTGGCACGAGCCCGTCGCGATGTGGGTGGCGAGCCGCATCCGCAAGATCTCCCGCCGGGCCCGGGGCGCGCACTGGGACGCCGTGCAGGATCTGCCCGGCATCACCCGCACCGTCGGCTTCGCCCAGGCGCGGGCGCT
>JBKJPD010000607.1:0-3638 GCA_046595345.1 Pseudonocardia sp. | reverse complement strand
TCCTTGCCGACGGCCTCGAGCGCCTCGCTGATGAGGTCGCCGATCTCCTGCTCGCGCGAGGCGATCGTGCCGACCTGCGCGATGTGGCTCTTCCCGTCGACCGGGGTGGACATCTTCGCCAGGAACTCGCAGACCGCGTCGGCGGCTTTGGAGATGCCGACGCCGAGCGCCATCGGGTTGGCGCCTGCGGCGACGTTACGCAGCCCGGTGGCAACCATCGCCTGGGCGAGCACGGTGGCGGTGGTGGTGCCGTCACCGGCGACATCGTTGGTCTTGGTGGCAACGGCCTTGGCGAGCTGCGCGCCAAGGTTCTCGAAGGGATCCTCGAGGTCGATCTCGCGGGCGATGGTGACGCCGTCGTTGGTGACGGTCGGCCCACCGAACTTCTTGTCCAGCACGACGTGACGTCCACGCGGGCCGAGGGTCACCTTGACCGCGTCGGCCAGCTGGTTGACGCCGCGCTCGAGTGCGCGCCGCGTCGTCTCGTCGAAGCTGATCTGCTTCGGCATGTCCTGCCTTTCCTGGTTATCTGGAAAAAAGCACCGCCCCGGCGGCCCGTTGGACGGACCACCGGGGCGGCGTTACAGACCTTCAGTCCCTGCGCAGGACTGCCGGGTGAGTCAGTTGACGACTGCGAGCACGTCGCGGGCGGAGAGAATGAGGTACTCCTCGCCGTTGTACTTGATCTCGGTGCCGCCGTACTTGGAGTAGATGACGACGTCGCCGACGGACACGTCTACCGGGACCCGCTTGCCCTTGTCGTCGCTCCGACCCGGGCCGACTGCCAGGACCTTGCCCTCCTGGGGCTTCTCCTTGGCGGTGTCCGGGATGACGATGCCGGACGCGGTGGTGGTCTCCGCTTCGCTCGCCTGGACGACGATCTTGTCCTCGAGCGGCTTAAGATTCGCCACTTGATGACCTCCCCTTCCTTGGGGTGTGCGTTCTGCTTACATGTTCGGGGCCTGCGTGTTCGTGATCGACAGCCTCGGGCGTCCCGCCGCCGCGGGTGCCGGAACGTCCAGTCGAGGACTGTGCAACTGGCACTCTACCCACGAGAGTGCCAATTCCTCAACGGCGGGCGGGGGCCGATCGCCCGTCCCTGTTCACCGACCGGTGTCACCGGTGCCACACGCTGCTCGATCAGGTGATGGATGCTGCCGTTTGTGACCCTCACCCTCCCCGATCATCCCGCCAGCCGTCGATCGGTGCTCCGTACCAGCCTCATCGTGGCTGGAGTGCTCGCCGCGCCCGGCACCGTGTTGACCGGCCTGGCCGGCAGCGCCGGCGCCGCAACTCCCGCACGTGGTTATCCGTTCACCCTCGGCGTCGCGTCCGGGGAGCCATCACCCGATGGCATGGTGCTCTGGACGCGCCTCGCCATCGACCCCCTCGCCGACGACGGACTCGGCGGGATGGGCCGGCGCCGCACCGAGGTGCACTGGGAGCTCGCGGCCGACGAGCGCTTCCGCAAGATCGAGCGGACCGGGGTGGAGACCACCGGCCCCGAGCTGGGCCACAGCGTGCACGTCGAGCTGGCCGGGCTCGGCGCGGGCCGGGAGTACTTCTACCGGTTCCGCGCCGGCACCGAGCTCTCACCCACCGGACGCACCCGCACCGCGCCACAGCCGCAGTCGATGCGGCCGCTGACCATGTGCTTCACGTCCTGCTCCCAGTTCGAGCACGGGTACTTCACGGCGTACTCGCGGCTGGCCGAGGAGGAGCCGGACCTGGTGCTGTTTCTGGGCGACTACATCTACGAGTACGCGGCGCGCGACTACAACTCCCCTGGCGGAAACATCCGCGACCACCTCGGTCCGGAGACCGAGACGCTCGCCAACTACCGGCAGCGCTACGCCCAGTACAAGACCGACGTCGACCTGCAGGCCGCGCACGCCGTCGCGCCGTGGCTCGTGGTCTGGGACGACCACGAGGTCGACAACAACTGGGCCGACGAGGTCTTCGAGCGCCCTCAGTTCCCCCAGCCGAACTTCATGGCGCGCCGTGCGGCTGCGATCCGCGCCTACTGGGAGAACATGCCGCTGCGCGCCGCACAGCACCCTCGCGGCGCCGACATGCAGCTCTACCGCCGCGTCGGCTGGGGCAGGCTCGCGAATTTCCACATGCTCGACACCCGCCAGTACCGCGACGACCAGCCGTGTGACGACAAGTTCAACAGCGACTGCGCCGAGCGCACCGACCAGGCCCGCTCGCTCCCCGGGTCCGAGCAGGAGCAGTGGCTCGCCGAGGGTTTCCGCAAGTCGCGCGCCCGCTGGGACGTGCTCGGCCAGCAGGTGTTCTTCTCCCAGGTCGATTTCACACCGGGCACCGGTCGCGGGTTCAACCCCGATGCCTGGGACGGCTACCCCGGCTCCCGCAACCGCGTGGTCGACTCCTGGACCGAGGCGAAGGTGCGCAACACGGTGGTGCTCACCGGCGACGTGCACGCGCACTGGGCCGCCGACGTGAAGCGGCGCTTCGACGACCCGGAGTCCCCGGTGGTGGGTACGGAGCTCGTGTCGACGTCGATCACCTCCGGTGGCGACGGGTCGGAGGACCGGCCGACCACCGCGTCGACGCTGGCGGAGAACCCGCACATCCGCTTCTTCAACAACCGCCGCGGCTACGTGCGCACCAGGTTCACCGCCTCGGAGATGACCGCCGACTTCCGCGTGGTGCCGTTCGTGAGGCAACCGGATGCACCGGTGGAGACGCGGGCCACCTTCGTGGTGGAGGATCGCAAGCCGGGGCTCAACCGGGTGTGACGGCACTCGCCCGCGGACACGGGTGTCCCCCCGTCCGTGCACGACCGTAGGCTCGGACGCATGGCGAAGATCGGTTCCAGCGACCTCGACCTCTGCCGGCTCTGCCTGGGCGCCAACGTATTCGGCTGGACGGCGGACCGGGACACCTCGTTCGCCGTCCTCGACGCATACGCCGCCGCGGGCGGGAACTTCCTCGACACCTCCGACTCCTACATGTGGCGCGCACCCGGCAACTCCGGTGGGGAGTCCGAGACGATCATCGGGGACTGGATGGCGGCCCGCGGCAACCGCGACGCGATGGTGGTGGCCACGAAGGTCGGCTCCCTTCCCACCCGCCCCGGGCTCTCGGCCGCCAACATCGCCGCGGCCGTCGACGACTCGCTGCGCCGGCTGCGCACCGACCGGATCGACCTCTACTACGCGCACCGCGACGATCCCGACACCGCCCAGGAAGAGACGCTCGACGCGTTCGACACCCTGGTCCGCGCCGGCAAGGTCCGCGCGCTGGGCGCGTCGAACTTCTCCGCCGACCGGCTCCGGTCCGCGCTGGAGATCTCTGCCCGCGACGGGCTCGCGCCCTACGTCGCGTTGCAGCCGCACTACAACCTGCTGGAACGCGGGTTCGAGACCGACCTCGCACCGTTACTGGAGAGCGAGGGGATCGCGTGCCTGCCCTACTACGGGCTGGCCAAGGGGTTCCTGACAGGTAAGTACCGCCCCGCCGGCGGTATCGACGGCGCCCGGGTCGACAGCGTCCGCGCCGAGGGTGCACTGGCCTACCTCGACGACCGCGGCGTCCGCGTGCTGGCTGTGCTGGACGAGATCGCGGCCGGGTACGAGGTGTCGGTGGCCGCTGTCGCGCTCGCCTGGCTCGCC
>JBKJPD010000581.1:0-3149 GCA_046595345.1 Pseudonocardia sp. | reverse complement strand
CATGCCCGCCGGAACGGCCCGTCCGAGGTTCTGTGGTCCGTCGTGTCTCCGAGGCCGCGACGGGTTGTGGGATCTGCAGATCGGAGCGGCCGATGCCGTAGGCCTGCGCGGCGTCCCGCAGCGCACCGGCACCGAACGGCACCAGCCCACTGTGGGCCGCGGCGCCTTGGAACCCGATGACCCCGGCATGAGAACCGGGTGCGACGGCCTCATGAGAACGAGGTTCCCTCCGGGCTTTCCGCGACCATCTCGACGCCGGACGGCGCGGAACCGGACGCGAGCACGGCTGCGGCGCACGGGCCCACCTGTTCGACGGCCTGCATCCCGACGCGAGCGGCTACCCCATGATCGCGGCACTGCGGGAGCAGCAGATCCGGACGGCCGTCTCCGGACGCGGATGACCGGTTGCGTCCGGGACGGGAGTGGTGCCGATCGCCGAACCCAGCAGGGCCGGGTTAGGGATATGCGGGGTCCCGCCGCCGGTGTCGAGGGTGGTGGAGATCAGGCCCAACACCATGACCGAGCCCTCGAGCGGCCCGCCCAGGGCACCGCGGCTGTGCTTGAGCTCGGGATGTCGGCGGGTGCCGCGTGCGGCCGCCAGGTCGGGAGCCGTGGGCGGGCCTGTGGCGGTCAGGTCAGGTAGCTCCCGACGATCGTCGGTGAGGCGGAGAACCCGCTGCCGAGCGGCCCACGCCCACGACGCCGATCATGAGTGCAGGGATCATGCTCAGGCTGCGCCCCTGTCGGGCTGCTCGAGCCACCCTGTGCCCGGGTCCCGCCCCGCCGACGGTGCCGGATCAGCACCAGCGCAGTGACGCACAGCGCGAGCCATGCCCCGCCCAGCGTCCATCCGGTCAGCACGTCGGTGGTCCAGTGCACGCCCAGGTAGAGCCGGCTGACGCCGATGGTCACGATCCCGGCAACCGCCACGGCGACCGCGGCCGCCTGCACGGCGGTCCTCCGGGCGATGATGACCACGACGGCGGCCAGAACGCCGAGGACCACCGTCGAACCCAGGGCGTGCCCCGACGGCAGGGCGGCGTTGGTCTCCACCAGGAGCCGGTCGACTACGGGCGGGCGGGCCCGGTCGTAGAGGTGCTTGAACCCGGTCACCAGCACCCCGGCCCCGGCCGTGGCCACCAGCACGACCCCGGCCTCGGCTCGGCGCCGGGTCAGCCACAGCATGCTCGCTCCCAGCACCGCGAGCGCGGCCATGCCGACGGTGCCGCCCACGGTGCTCACCGCGGTCATGACCGCCGTCGCCACGCCGGAGCGGTGCGCGACGAACCAGCTCAGCACCGACTGGTCGAACACGCCGGCACCGGTGGAGTCTGCGACCGTGTCGACGAGACCGGCCTGGACGGCGACGAGCCCGGCCGCCAACCCGGCCCCGAGCGTGACGGGCAGCCGGACGGCCGCCGGCAGCACCCGGTCCAGCGCGGCGCCACCGCGACGGGACACGGCGACGGTGAGCCCGACGGCGAGCAACCAGCCGGCCAGCAGCGCCCACGACAGACCCTGCCCTATATCAGCGAACCACATGAGCGAGGCCCTTCTCGTCGACGACCAGCCATGACGGCCGGTGCGCAGTGTTGGTGGCGGCCGGACCATCGGGTCCGGCCGGATGGGGAGCGCGGCTGAGCGCACGGATGCCGACAGCGGTGGAGACCAGCACCGCTACACCGATTTCGATCCGCCACGGGTGTGCTCGTGCGCGGTCGGCGGGACGGCCGGCGCGGCCGCCACCCCGTGCGCCTCGGTGCTGCGGTCGAGCTGGTCGCGCGAGAGGTTCAGCACGATCACGGCCGGATTCACCCTAGCGGCGACCGCGGCCAGGTGCAGCTCGTCGACCTCGATCACCGCCGCGGTGACGTCCGCGCGAACCGCGACGCCCGTCCACCACCCGGGCCCGGGCCGGACCGGCGGTTCCCAGCCAGCAGGTGGGCCCGGCCCTGCCGGGCCCACCTGCTGGGGCGCGTACGCCGTCACAGCTCCCGCAGGAAGGCGACTGCCGGCCTGCTGCCCTGTCGCAACGCACCGGCGGCCGCGACACCGAGCGCGACCATCGTGATCACCGCGGTGGCGACCAGGTAGGCCCACGGGACGGTGGCGACCGACGGTGGTGGGTCGAACACACCCGCCAGGACGGTGACCAGGACCTGGGACAGCACCCAGCCCAGCACCGCGCCCGCCACGACGCCGCCGACCGTGAGCACGAGTGCTTCGGCGGCGACCAGCCCGCGCAGCTGGCGCCGCGTCGCGCCCAGCGCCGCCGCGATGGCGAACGTGCGCCGCCGCTCGGCGAGCCCGAGGAACAACACCAGCCCGCCCGCGGCGGCGACCAGCACCAGCGCGAAGCCCAACTCCACCCGGGTCAGCCCGGCCAGGTCGACGGCGGTGAGGCTGGAGGAGATGCTCGAGCGGGTGTGCGTGAGATCGGTCACGGTCGCCGACGGACCGAGCCGGGCCTGGATCGCCGCCCCGATCCCGGCGGCGTGCTGCCCGCCGGTGTCGACCAGGAACGCCCCGACCGCGTCGCTGCCGGTCTTGGCCGTGATGTAGGAGGCGTTGGCGACGAAGAAGCTGTCCTTCGGCGCGGTCGGGAACTCGGAGACGATCCCGACGTAGTGGAACGCCACGGTGGTCAGCTGCTTGGTCGCCGAGTCCTGCAACCGCAGGTTGACCGTGTCACCGGGAAGGAGCTGGTAGTCCTTCACAGTCTCGGCGCTGACCAGGATCGAGTCGGGCTGCGCCGCGAGGGTCGCCATCAACCCACGGGCGGTGCCGCCCGTGAAGTAGGAGTCCTGCAGTGCCGTGACACCGGTGATCGTGCTCGGCCGGACGCCGTAGAGATCCTGCAGGTCCTGGCCGATGTAGGCGAAACGGTGCTGCACCGGCTCCACCCCGGTTACCCCGGGCACCGCGGCGAGCGGCGCCGCCGCTCCGGGCCCCACGCGCACTCCGGGTGACTCGGTGACCGTGACGTCGGCGCCGTTGGTGAGCTGGGCGTCGGCCAGAGCCTGCGCCTGGTAGGTCGCGTTGAACGTCGCCGTGGACGCGGCGAACGCCAGGGCCAGCCCGAGCAGCACCACCGCGCGCGCCATCGGCCGGCGCCGCCGCGCCATCATCGCCGACGCGGTCTGCGCCAG
>JBKJPD010000576.1:0-9500 GCA_046595345.1 Pseudonocardia sp. | reverse complement strand
ACCGCGATGATGTCTGCCCCCTCCTGCGCCAGGCGCAGCGCGTGGGCGCGTCCCTGCCCTCGCGCTGCACCGGTGATCAGTGCGACCTTGCCCTCGACCCGTCCGGTCATGACGTCGTCTCCTCGCTGCGCGGTCCGCAGTCCGCGCTGTCGGCTTTCCGACCGGCGGCGACCACGACGGTCTCGCCGGAGATGCAGGGACCCCGCCCCGGGGCGGTCATGGCCTGAGGTGCTCGACGAACCAGTCGCGGGCCGGGGGGCTGGAGGGCTCGAAGCACGAGCAACGGCGTGGGGCTGATGTGGGGGAGGTGGCCGACCGGCTCGTACTCGCTGAACATCTCCACGCTGAACATCTCCACGCTGCGCAGCATGACCTCGTTCGCCAGGACGTGGCGTCGCGCCGGGTCATCGTGCACTCCTCGTCGATCGGGATCGTCGGCCGAGGCAGAGATCAGCTCAACCCTGGGCCGCGGTGACCTCAGTCTCAGAAGTTGCGGTGCCGGACGCATGAACGGCCGCGACAGGTCGTTGCACCGACGCGCCACGCCGGCCGCCCTCCATCCGTGCGGCGTCGCGGTACTCCCGCGGGGAACTGCCGTAGTGGGCCTTGAAGGTGCGGCTGAAATGACTGCTGTCGGAGAAACCCCACCTGCTGGCGATCGAGGAGATCGGGCCCGCGCTCTCCGTGAGTTCCTCGCGCGCCCGCGCCAGCCGCCGCGTCCGGACGACCTCGCCGACCGTATGTCCGGTGGCGTGGAAGAGCCGGTTCACGGTCCGCACCGAGACGCTGTGCGCGCGGGCGATCGCGGTGGGGCTGATGGCGTCGTCGAGGAGGTGCCGCTCGATGTAGCGGTCCATCGTCGCTCGCAGGGCGAAGCCGGCGGTCCCCGTCGTCGGGAAGTCGGCGTCGCCGCGGACGGCCCCGAGGAAGAGCTCGAGGGTGGCATTGCGGGCGGCGGCGACCGACGACGGGCTCAGGTGCGGCAGGACGTGGCTCAACGCATCGAGGAAGCCGGTCAGAAGGCGGGTGGCCGGCGATGCCCCGTCGAGGGTGAGTCCGGCGTTCGTCCAGGCCCGTCCGCCCACCTCGTCCAGAGCTGCACGAGGAATCAGCAGGCTGCGTTTCGACAGCTTTTCCCGGACGGCGAAACGAGCGGGTTTCGTACTGTCCCACGCCACGGCGTCACCGGCCCGGAGGTGGGCCTCCGCGTCGCCCTGGGTCACGGTCTCGGTGCCGGCGAGCGTGATGAGCACGACGACGAACTCCCCGTCGGTATCGGCCACCTGGCGCCGCTGCCGTGTGCCCGAGCAGGGTCCGCAGATGCAGTCGACAAGGGCCAGGTCGTCGATCCGCCAGCGGCGGACCGAGGCCTCGAACACCCGCCCCGGGCGCTGCACGGGCACGGACACCGTCCAGGGCAGGTGCGTCGCCGAGAGCATCTGCTGCCACTGACCGGGTTGATCGTCGTCGGTCGCGGCGGCCCCGGTGATCCAGAACTCGCTGCCGGTCGTCGCCATCTGACACCTTCCAGCCGACGTCACTGTCGAACAGCACCACTGGACCGTAGTCGCGTCGCTCGGCCGGTGTCACTGATCAATCGTTGCGTTGCCGGGCGGTTCGGTGTCGACGCCGCCGTTCGAGGTCCACGGACTTTTTCACCCCATTGTGTTTGATGCAGGATGCATCGTAGGGTCATGACGCAGATCACAGTGTTGATCAAGAACCGGACATTTGCCCACTCGATGACGAGAGGTGTGCACCATGGCGCTGGACGAGGCGACGACGGGATTGCTGTCGCAGATGGCCGCGAGCGGCCTCAAACCACTGCACGAGATGACGCCCCAGGAGGCCCGCGGCCTGGGTGTCCTGTTACGCGACATGTACGGCCCCGGCCCGGAGATCCTCCGCGTGTCGAACGAGGACGTGCCGACGCCGGACGGTTCCTCGGTCGCCGTGCGCGTCCTGATCCCGAACGACCACCCGCGAGCAGTGATCGTCTACTACCACGGCGGTGGGTGGGTGATCGGCGCGCTCGACGAGTTCGACACGCTCGGCCGCCAACTCGCCCTGCGCACCGGCGCAGCGGTAGTGCTCGTCGACTACCGACTCGCTCCCGAACACCGCTTCCCCGTCGCCGTCGAGGATGCATGGGCGACGTTGCGCTGGGTCGACGAGGGGATGGAGCAGCTCATCGGCGCCCGGGTACCGCTGGTCGTGGCGGGCGACAGCGCGGGCGGAAACCTCGCCGCGATCATGACCCAGCGTGCCAAGGCCGCAGCAGGACCGGACATCGCACTGCAGATGCTCGTCTACCCGGTCACCGACGCCGATGTGAACACCGCCAGCTACGTCGACCCGGCCAACCAGCTCCTTCTCAGTCGCGACTCGATGATCTGGTTCTGGGACCACTACGCGCCTGACACGTCGACCCGGGCGCGTCCGGAATTGTCTCCGCTACAGGCCGCGGACATGTCCGGGCTGCCCCCCGCCATCGTCGTCACCGCCGAGCACGACGTGCTGCGCGACGAGGGTGAGGCCTACGCGCAGAGGTTGCGCGCGGCCGGCGTCCCGGTCGAGCACCGTCGATTCGGCGGTCAGATGCACGGCTTCTTCACCATGGTCAACGTGCTTCCCGGCAGCGCGGACGCACTCGAGTACGTCGGGGAGCAGCTCGACCGCCACCTCGACAACCAGCCGGTCCAGGCCTGATCCCGACCGGGCCCGACTCTCCCGATCACTGCAACGACGCAGCGCCGCGGCTCCGGCCGCCCCGTCAGGAGGAACCACGATGTCCGACCCTCAGAACACCGCACCGAGCCCGGCCCATCAGGTCGACGCCGTCATCGTCGGAGCCGGCCTGGCCGGCCTCTACCAGCTGTACAGGTTGCGCGAGCTCGGCCTGACCACCCGCGTCATCGAGGCCGCCGACGGCGTCGGTGGCACCTGGTTCTGGAACCGCTACCCCGGCGCCCGCTGCGACGTCGAGAGCCTGTCGTACTCCTACTCGTTCTCCTCGGAACTGGAGCAGGACTGGACGTGGACCGAGAAGTACCCCACCCAGCCCGAGATCCTCTCCTATCTCAACCACGTCGCCGACCGGTTCGACCTCCGCGGCGACATCACCTTCAACACCCGGGTGCGGTCCGCGGTCTACGACGAGGCAACCCGGCACTGGCGGGTGGAGACCGAGACGGGCGAGTCGATCGTCGCCCAGTTCGTGATCATGGCGACGGGCTGTCTGTCGGCGTCGAAGAAGCCCGAGATCCCGGGCCTCGACCGGTTCCAGGGCCGCACCTACCACACTGCGCACTGGCCGCACGAGGGTGTGGACTTCACCGGCCAGCGGATCGGTGTCATCGGCACCGGCTCGTCGGGGATCCAGTCCATCCCGATTCTCGCCGAGCAGGCCGACGATCTGACGGTGTTCCAGCGGACGCCGAACTTCAGCATGCCCGCCGGCAACCGACCGCTCTCCGACGTCGAGGTCGCGGAGATGAAGGCGGGCTACCCCGAATGGCGCGAGGCCCAGCGCACCTCCGGCTTCGGGGTTCCGACACCGATCCCGACCCAGTCGGCGCTCGAGGTTTCCGCCGATGAGCGGACCGCGAGGTACCAGGCCGGCTGGGACCAGGGCAACCTCGTCGGCATCCTGACCGCGTACACGGACTCCATCACCGACAAGGCGTCGAACGAGACCGCGGCCGAGTTCGTCCGGGAGAAGATCCGCCACGCGGTGCACGACCCGGCCGTCGCCGAGACCCTGTCGCCGCGCAGCTTCCCGTTCGGCACCAAACGCCCCTGCCTCGACTCCGGCTACTACGAGACCTTCAACAAGGACCACGTACATCTGGTCGACCTGCGCAAGACCCCGCTGGTCGAGGTCACCGCGACCGGCGTGCGCACGGCCGAGCAGGAGTACACGTTCGACTCGATCGTGTTCGCCACCGGTTTCGATGCCATGACCGGGGCACTGAGCGCGATCGACATCCGCGGCAAGGGCGGCATCCTGCTGACGGAGAAGTGGAGCGAGGGGCCGCGCACCTACCTGGGAATCGCCGTCGCCGGGTTCCCGAACCTCTTCACCGTCACCGGGCCGTCCAGCCCGTCGGTGCTGAGCAACATGGTGGTATCGATCGAGCAGCACGTCGACTGGATCACCGACTGCATCTCCTACCTGCGCGACCGGGGCGTCGCCGAGATCGACGCGACCCCCGAGGCGGAGGACGGGTGGGTCGCCCACGTCGAGGAGGTCGGCAACTACACGCTCTACCCCACCGCCGACTCCTGGTACATGGGCTCCAACGTGCCGGGCAAGCCACGGGTGTTCATGGCATACATCGGGGGGGTCGGGGTGTACCGGCAGAGGTGCGACGAGATAGCCGCCAACGACTATGCGGGATTCTCCCTGACTCTCTCCTGAGGGCATGACCTCTTGACCAGGTGGCGGGCGTACCGGCCCGACGACGTGCAGCGCGCGCCCGCCATCGCCGGGGCCTAGCATGATCAGGCCAGTTCCCGCGTTCAGGAGCGTGCCATGCCTTACACCATTCCGTTGACCCGCCGCGAAGCGGTCATGCGCCAACTTCGTGACGAGATCGTCAGTGGCGTGTTGTCTCCCGGCACCGTACTCAAGGACGCCGAGGTCGCGGCCCGGTTCGGGGTGAGCATCACCCCGGTCCGCGAGGCCATCGCCCAACTCGCCGCAGAGGGCCTGATCGACATCGCGCCCAACCGGACCCGACACGTGACGCAGGTGACCCAGAAGAACGCCCTGGAGCTGATCGACGTGATGGGCGTGCTCGCCTGCGCAGGCTTCGAGTGGGGCGTGCACAACCTCACCGAGACGCACCTCGAGCAGATGCGGGCCCGGCTCGACGAGTTCGTCGAGAACCTGCGTGAGGGCAATGTGACCGCTGCCGGTGCCGCCGGCGCCGACTTCAGCACGATCGCGATTCTGGCCAGCGGAAACCGGGAACTACAGACCCACGTCGACCTGGTCGTCGCCCGCAGCATGCGATTGCACCTGCACGCGCTCAACGCAGACAACGGCCTCTGGCAGATCTGGGTCGACGGCTACCGCGAGACCCTGGCACAACTCGACGCCGGCAATAGTTCCGCCGCGGTGAAGCGCTACCGACAGATCTATGACGACTACCGGTCCCGGATGGAGAGGGTGCTGTTCGACGACGCGGCCATCCACTGACCGCGCACCCGCTCAGCGCCCGGGTAGGCCGAACCGGCGGCGCCGCACGGCCTCGCGGAGCGCCGCCGCCGCCACCTCGACGGCGGCGTCCAGGTCTGCGAGGTCGGCAGGATCGGCCCGCGGGTCGGGGCCGGGGCGCGGGCACAGCGTCATCCACGACTCCACCCACAGCACCTCCATCGCGCTCTCCCAGTGCTGCTCGACGCCGATCCGGCTCAGGGTCGCGCGGTCACCGGCGCGCAGCATGTCCGCACCCAGGCCCACCAGTTGCCGCGAGAGATCAGCAGCCGTGGCCCGGTCCCGATCGCGCAGCGCTTCCGCGGCGGCCGTGACCCCGGCGACGATCTCCTTGTAGCGGGCCGAATCCGTCACGTCCCCTCCTCGCTGCCGCTCGTCAATGACACGACCGGCGGTGCTACGTACAACGGCGACCTCGCAACCTCTGTCACGACTCCTCCAACGACGGCACGATGACGACCTCGGGCATGGCGTGCTGGGCACGGTCGAAGAACAGGCCACGCCCGGCCCGGGGCGACCAGTTGACCATCATCCCGGGGGCGAGCGCGCCCAGTTCGGAGCCCTGAACGTCCAGCGCGACCCAGGCGCCGAGGTCCTCGACCGAGGCACTCATCATGAGCAGTGTCCGCAGCCGCGCCACGCTGCGCCACCAGCCGAGCACGTGCACGCCGGTCTCCGGGCCGAAGCGCAGGACCCGGCGCAGAGCCTCCGTGCCGTCGCGCTCCAGCACTGTGTCGGCGGCATCTGCGGCGTAGAGCACCACCACGACGGGACGGCGCGGGCCACCTGCGAGCCGACTGTTGACCTCCGCGGCCAGCCCGTCGATCCGCGCCCGGATGCCCTCCAGCGTCACGGTTTCGGGCGCGTGCCCCGCCACGGTCAGGGTCTGCGCGAGCCGGGCGGCGGCCGGGCGGGCCTCGGCCACGAGCGGGGCGATCACGACGTCCACCGACCCGGGCGGGAATTGCCCGGCCAGCGACCCGGCCGCGGACCCGAGCACCCGCACGGCCTCCGCCGCGACCGAGGCCAGCACCCCGAGGTTTCGGCCGGGCGCGGCGCGTAGGAGCACACCGGCGGCGCTGCCCGCCACGTCGATGCACTGTCCGACGAGGGCACGGGCGACCCCACCCCCGGCGGGCAGCTCCGCCACCAGATCGGCCAGGCGCGGGGCGCGGCTGCCGTCGAACAGCCGCGGCTCGGCGCGTCCGGCGTGGTGGTCGGCGTGCACTGCGCGCTGTACCTCGTCGACGGAGCCGCGGCCGGTCGCGTCGGGGATGCGGATGATCTCGTTGCCGTGCTTGATGCCCGACTCGTGGTTGAGCACCGCATGCCAGCGGGGCAGGTCGAGTGTGGCGTCGTTGAGGTCTGCGAGCACCCGACGGGCGCGGGGCAGCGCGATCCTCAGCACGAACTGCTCGAAGATCGCCGGACGACCCCAGAACGCCTCGATACCCGACACGTCCTGGCTGGCCAGCACGAGGTGGATGCCCTGCGAGCGCCCGCGACGGGCGACGTCCTCCAGCAGGATGATCGCCGCCTTCGTCACGGCGTCGCGCTCGGAGAACAGGTACTGGAACTCGTCGATCACGGCGACGATCCGCGGCCAGCGCCCGCTCGGGTCGGCCAGGCGCAGCTCCTCCAACTTGGTCACCTCATGGGCCTTCGCGGCCTCGGCACGGCGGCGCATCTCGTCGGAGAGGAATTGCAGCAGCGCCAACCCGAACTCACGGTCGGTGTTGATGTTGACGCCGACGAGCCGCGCGTGCGGCAGCCAGGTGCGGTCACGGCGACCGGGGGCGAACTGCGCGAACGAGACACCCTCCTTGAAGTCCAGGAGGTAGAACTCCAGCTCGTCGGGGTCGTACCGGGTGGCCATCGAACTGATCATCGTGAGCAGCAGGTTCGTCTTGCCCGAACCGCTGGGACCGCCGATCAGCGCATGCGGCGACGCGTCGGCCAGCGCCATCTCCACCGGCAGCCCGTCGGCGAAGCCCACCGGCGCGTGCAGCCCCGTGATCGACTGCTGCGTGCCCCACTTCCCGGGCGGCGGCAGGAGATCGCGGAAGGCGCCGATCCGGCTGCGCCAGTTCTCGTGGGCGCCCGCGATCACGTGGCACGCCCGGGTGACGTCGGCGGTGGGCAGCGGCGGGTCGAGCTCGACGGCGACGTGCGGCCCGGTCATCGACGACACCGTTCCCGAGTCCCGCACCTGTACCGTCTCGACCGACGCGCCGACCGTCGCCGGTATGTCGAGCAGGACCAGCTGCACCCCACACGCCGGCCCGCCGCGCGCCACCCGCTGCAGCTGGCGGTGGTCGTCGTCGCGCAGCGCGGACCGGTTGCCCATCAGGACGGCGACGACCCACGGCTCGCTGCGCGCGCCCGTCGACGTCGCCATCGCCCGCAGCGACGGGTGCCCGTCCACCAGCACCCGGGTGTGCACGCGCCGGATGCGGTCGGAGAGCTCCTCGAGCAGTTCGGGCAGTCGGGCAGGGTCGTGCACCGTGAGCAGGCCGGTGCGGGTGAGCGGGTAGAGCCCCGGAAGCGCACCGGCGAGCTGCCCGACATCCCAGACGTGGATGTGCACGATGCCTGGCCGGAAGTAGCTGGTCACCCGCATCAGCAGGTTCTCCAGGAGCGTCTCGGCGCGCTCGCGGGTGTCGTGGGTGGAGGTGATCTGCAGATGCGACTCGTCGAGCAGGGGGACGGCGACGTCGAAGGCCGAACCCCCCGCCGCATCGATCCGACCCGTCCCGATCTTCCACAGCGACGGCACCGGGCCCGTGCCGTCGATCTTGCCGACCTTGCCGAGCCATCCCTGCGGGTCATCGCCGGCGGCGCCGGGGGCGGCGTCGGCGAGCAGGCCGGCGAGCTCTCCGGGGCTGGTGCGCAGCCACGACGCGAACGCTGCGGCACGGTCTGCCCCGGCCCGCTTCACCGGGCCGCCGAGCTGCGGGTTGGTGAAGATCGGGGCCAGCTCAGGATCGGCCCTGGCCGCGTCGAGCCCGTCGTGGCGCAACCACATTTCGACCATCGCCTCGGCGTGCGCTCGCACGGCGACATCCCGGCCACGCTCCGCGGCACCCAGGGCCCTGGCGACCGCGACGCAGAGCGCGTCGAACGCGCCTGCGATCTGCTGCTGCCGCCGGTTCGGCCCCCGTGCCATGCCGGCGCTACAGCCGCGCGTCGATGTCGGCCACGATCGCCGCACCGGTGCTGATCATCGTGAGGCTGCGCTCCAGTTCGTCGGCGGCGCGGCGCAGTTCCTCGGGCACCAGCGGCTCGCCGTGCTGCTCACCGAGCCCCGCTAGCACCGCGACGGCGTCGGCGATGCCGGCCCGTGCCAGCCCGGCATGCTGATAGGCGCTGCCGAGTTGCTCGGCCACCCCGGCCAGCACGGCGCGAACCTCCGCCAAGCCGTTCATCGCACTCCCTCGCTGCGCCCGGTCGGCCCAGGATCTGACGTCTCAGCCCGAAGGGCGCTGTGCCCAAGGTTCGCGCTGCAAGCTCCGCTCACAACCGGTTCGCGACGCCCTCGGACGCACTGATCGCCGCGGCGACGGCTTGCTGCACCTCGGTGATACTGCCGATGGCCTGCGCGAGCAACCCGTTGGCCTCCGATACGTCGCCCTGCCCACTGCCCTCGGTGACCCGCAGCAGCGCGCCCTGCGCCTGTTCCAGGGAGGAGTGCGCCTGTTGCAGCGCTCCGAGGCTCTCCGAGGCCTTGTCGTTGGCCAGCGCGATCCCAGCCCGAACCTCTTCGATACTCGCCATCTACGCAACTCCCGATCGCTGTGCCCACCTACCCTCGGGGAAATCTAGCGGTGCCCCCTGCGGCAGCCAGTTCACCCCGACCAGTGCCTCGCCCCCCGCCCGGTCGGGGGGCCGGGATCCGGTCTCGCCGCACGCCCAGAATCCGTTTCAAATCCGTTGCAGGTCCGGCGTAGGTCGGCTACCTTGGCGCAAGGTTGGATCAACGGCTGCGATCTACCGGTGCCCGGTTCGGCGGTGCGGTCGGCCGCTGCGACTGCGTGAGCATTCGCCCATGTGAACGGAGCGGTGATCGTGCATTTCCCACCACCGGCCGGCTGCGACGAGCACCCGACGCTGCTCACCATCGACATCCCCGCTCCGGGTGGTAACCGGTTACCCAGCGACGTGCGGCTCCATGGCGAACTCGACCGCTGTCTCGCCCCGGGTCTGATAGAGGCTCTCGTTCCAGGTGAGGACGAGAGTCATGGCAGCCCGCGACGGCCGCGACACGTCCGCCTGATCCATC
>JBKJPD010000565.1:0-7036 GCA_046595345.1 Pseudonocardia sp. | reverse complement strand
CGACGCGGAGCAGCTCGCGGCCCGTCCGGTGCCGACCTCGGCGCTGTCGCTGCACGGCCTCCTGCGCCATCTGGCATACGTGGAGCGACAGCGCCGAGGTCGGCACCGGACGGGCCGCGAGCTGCTCCGCGTCGAGCCCCTGGCACTTGAGCTGCAGGGTCGCCCGGTGGAACTCCAGCCACGCCTCGAGCATCGGGCGCTCCGCGAGGCCGTACGGCGGCTCGCTGCGGTACGGATCGACCAGTTCCCCGACCATCTGTCTCCTTGCGTCGCGTCACACGCTCTCACGCGTCGTACGCCGCTGGTCCTGCACGCACTCGACACCCCAACGGCGCACACATGGCCGGGTTACCTGTAGGGCTCGTCGGTGCCGTGATCGCCACCCGGTAACGAGCGATCCCCCTACCGGTCGGCGATTGGGCTGGGGGACGTTCGTTCAGCGGTCTACTGGCCCTTCACGTTGAGGATTTGCCGCAGCGTGTGCTCGATCTTGACGAGGTCGGCCGCGTCCTCCATCACGACGTCGATCGCCTTGTAGGCGCCGGGGATCTCGTCCACCAGGTCTTCAGCGATGTCACCGCGCCACTCGATCCCCTCCATCGCGGTGGTGAGGTCGGCGGCGGTAAAGGTCTCGCGGGCCTTCCGCCGGGACATGGCGCGGCCGGCGCCGTGGGGTGCGGAGTTGAACGCGAGCCGGTTTCCGAGGCCGGACACCACGTAGGAGCGGGTGCCCATCGAGCCGGGGATGAGGCCGAGCTTGCCCACGGATGCGTCAATGGCCCCCTTCCTGGTGAGCCACACGTCCTTCCCGAAGTGGCGTTCCTGCTCCGTGTAGTTGTGGTGAGTGTTTATCGTTTCCTCGCGGTCGATCGCCGTGCCCATCCAGTCCTCCAAGGCGAAGAACACCTGATCGACCATCTCGGCGCGGTTGGCCAGCGCGAACGCCTGAGCCCAGCGCAGGTCGCGGATGTAGGGCCAGAACGCGTCGTCGCCCATCGGGAGGAACGCGAGATCCTTGTGCGGGAGCTGGACGTGCCATCGCTTGCACAGCTTCTGCGCTACAGCCACGTGATGCTTGGCGATCTTGTTGCCGACGCCGCGGGAGCCGGAGTGCAGGAACACCCACACCCGGTCGTCCTCGTCGAGGCAGACCTCGATGAAGTGGTTGCCTCCGCCGAGCGATCCGAGCTGGAACCGCCAGTCCGCGTGCGGACCCCTACCGCTGTACCGGTCGGGCGTGACGCCCTGCTGCTCGGCGTGCAGTTCTAACGCCTGCACGCGCTCCGTGGCGGTGTCGGACAGCTTCTCCCGGTACACGCCCGGCGAGACCGGCACGCGGTCCTGGATGCCGGTCCGCAGCGCTATCAGGTTGCCGCGCGTCTCCACGTCCTCGCGGGTGAGCTGCGTCCGCACCGCCGCCATCCCGCATCCGATATCCACACCCACTGCTGCGGGCATCACCACGTCCACGGTGGGGATCACCGATCCGACGGTGGAACCCAAACCGAAATGGGCGTCGGGCATGAGGGCGACGTGCGGATTGATGAACGCCAGCGTGGACGTGGTGACTGCCTGCTCGCGGGCCTGGTCCTCCAGAATCGATGCCCAGGACATCAGCCGCTTCGAGATCTGTTCCATGCTGCAAGACTCCTACCGGTTCGGGTTGTCGTCGAACGAATACCGCGGGCCGCGGTTTCGATGCGTTCCCCGTGCTGCACCGCCAGCCAGGCCCGCCACCGTTCTCCGGGTCGGTCATCGCCTGGAGCGCAGCCACCGCACGCCCGGGCCACCGGTACGCAGCGGATCGGCGCTCGCCGTGGCCTCGACTCAGCGCGGCGCGTTCCTCGGCCGGGAATCTCCGAGCTGCGGCGAGTCGCAGTGATTCCGGACGTCCGAATAGGCCGAATCCGAGACACGGAACGGCGGACACCCGGTCCACCGGATACTCCCGCCGTCCTAGACAACTCATCCGATGCACCCGCCCAGCCTCCCGGCCACGATCGAAGCCAGCTGAGGTGACGCCAGTGAACCGATGCACCCGATCGGCTGACCTGCGGTTCGACCGAGCTCATCCACGCGCTAACTTGTATCGTACGTGCGACACAAGGGGGTTGGATTGATGCCGCTGAGCGATGCCGTGATCTTCGTGGTGGGGACGGCAGTGACCGGATGCGGACTGTTGGCCGTGATCTGGCCTGGTCGCAGGCAGGGCCTGCGGGTGTTGACCCGGTGGGGCGTGAGCGACCCGAGCAGCACCGAGGTCACCGCCGCCGTGGGGTATCTGAAGCGACGGCGGTTGTGGTACCCCTGGATGTTCCTCGCTGTCCAAGCCTGGACCTCATCGCACGGCGAAACAGGGTCGCCGGCGGCAGCGAAGACGCTGCTGGTCACCCTTGTTGTGGGCGCATTGTTGGCCGAGGTGGTGGCGCAGCGGCCCTCACGGGGGTTGCAACGCACGGCCGTGCTCACGCCTCGCAGTCTGGGGGATCTGGTGTCGGCGTGGTCGATCACCGCGCTCGCCGTCCTGCTCGTCCTCGTCGTGGGAGTGTCAGCGGCGTCGCTCACGGGGGTGGACTGGGCGCAGCGACTGCAGCCCGACCCGGGACCGGTGCTGTTGGGTGCACTGCTGGTCAGCCTGGTCGGCGCGGGCATCGTGTGGCTCGCGGTCCGCCGTCCCGCGGTCGGTGAGCCGCGGGCCGACAACGCGCTTCGCCTGCGCAGCGCCCGGGTCGGAGCGGGACTGACAATGGCGACCCTGGGCGTGTTGTTCTCGACTGGCGGGTCCACGGTGGGTCAGTTCCTGGCCGGGGCGGCAGTGCTGTGCTGGATCGCCACCGTGAACCCGCCACGGGACCTTCGACACGCTGTTGTGCAGGCATGAGCCGGCCACGGGTCGTCCTCGACACCAGCAGCGGACTGGCGCCGTGGCGCCAGATCCACCACCAACTGATCCACCTGATCAGCAGCGGGGCACTGGCTCCGGGGACCCGGCTGCCCACCATCCGCCAGCTCGCCCGTGACCTCGGTGTTGCCGCGGGAACGGTCGCCCGCGCCTACCGCGAGCTTGAATCAGAAGAGCTGGTGGAGACCGCCAGGGGCAAGGGAACCATCGTGGCCTCCAACCTGCCAACCACCAGAGATCCCGAGTTGGCGGCATCCGCGAAAGCGTATTCACACGATGCCAGAATGCTCGGCGCCGACCTCGACACCGCCGTCGCGGCGCTGCTCGTGGCCTGGGACGCGACACCAGACATCGATTCGGCAGTCGCGGCGGCCCTGGCCCGATGGGATACAGGGCCGCGCTGAAGTCGCTGCGCCCGCCGGCCACCCAGGGCAACCGGACCCTGGACAGCCGAGTTCGTGCTGAGCGAACTCGGCGGCATCCTCGGACATATCGGTGAGCGTGTGCACGCCCGCGTGGCTCGTCCGCCCACCATCACCCGGCCGGACTCGCGTGAACCACGCTATAGACTCGCGGAGGGTCAGCATCGGGGTTCGAGGGGGCTACTGCATGTCGGACTCGCTCGGGCAGCGGTCCCGGTTCGTCGCCGCGGCACTGGTGGCGATGTCGCTGTCGGCCTGCAGCCTGCTGGGTGAGCCACCGGGTGAGCGCACCTTCTTCGTGAGCCCGGCGGGTGACGACGCCGCCCGCGGCGACTCGCCCGGGGCTGCGTGGCGGACCCTTGACCGGGCGAGCGCCGCCACCCTGGTCCCCGGTGACCGCCTGCTGCTCGAGGGCGGCGCCCACTTCCCCGGCCGCCTGCTGCTCGACTCATCCGACGCCGGCGATCCGGCCCGCCCTGTCCTCGTGGGTTCCTACGGCGTCGGCCGCGCCGTGATCGAGGCGCCCGGAGACGGGGCGGTCGTCGTACTGGACACCGCGGGCGTAGAGGTGCGCGACCTGGTTGTCGTCGGATCGGGTCGCCCGGGGTCGGCCGGAGTTCGGTTCTACAGCGACCTCGCCGCCGACCGCAGGCTCGCCCACGGCGTCGTGGAGCGGGTCGAGGCGAGCGGGTTCGTCAACGGCATCGAGGTGGGCAGCGCCAGGGCGGGGACCGGGTTCCGCGACGTCCGGATCGACGACGTCGTGGTGCACGACAATCAGCGGGCCGGTGTGGCCGTCTATGGACCGGAATTCGACGCGGGGGCGCCCGGCTACTCCCACGAGGGCGTGTCGATCTCGCAGGTGACCGCCTACGGCAACCGCGGCGACCCGGCCGAGACCCGCCGCAACACCGGCAGTGGGATCGTGCTCGGCAGCGTCCGGGGCGGCCTCGTGACCCGATCGGTTGCCCACGACAACGGCGGCCAGGGCGCGGCGGGGGAGGGCCCGGTCGGGATCTGGACCTACGACTCCACCGGCGTCGTGATCGAGCACAGCCTGTCCTACCGCAACCGCACCGCGAAGCTCACCGACGGTGGCGGCTTCGGGCTCGACCAGAACACGTCCGATTCCGTGCTGCAGTACAACCTGTCCTACGACAATCACGGTCCCGGTTACCTCGTCTACACCGGCAAGGAGAACGACGCGCACACCGGCAGCACTGTGCGGTTCAACATCAGCAGCGGGGACGCGCGCCGCTGGGACGTCTACGGCGGGATCACGGTGCTGGGCCGGGTGAGCGACGTGCGGATCTACCAGAACACGGTGGTGATGGCCCCGCAGCGCACCGACCCGTCCTCGGCGCTGCGTCTGGGCCCCGGGATCTCGGGTGTCGTCGTGCAGAACAACCTGCTGATCAGCGAGCAGGCCGGCCCCCTGGTCGTGGCGGTTTCGAAGTTCGGGCGGTCGGCGGTGGTGCTGGTGGGCAACGCCTACGCCGCGTCGGGGCCGCCGTTCACGGTCGTCTGGGGGCCCGACGTCCGTTCCTCGCTCGCCGATTGGCGCGCCGCCGACGGCCAGGAGAGGCGCGATGGCGAGCCCACCGGGCTCGAAACCGACCCGCGGCTGCCCGGGCCGCTGGTGGATCTCGACGCCACGGCCGCGGACGATCCCGCCGCGGGCTTCCTCCCACCGGCCGGTTCCCCGCTACTGGGCGCAGGTCTCGACCTGAGCACGCTGCCGGGAACCCCGGCGACGGACCGCAACGGCGCTCCGGTCCGGGTGGCCGCCCCGGACATCGGGGCGATGCAGCGGAACGGGCCCGGGTAGGGCGCCGAGCCCGGACGGGGCGCCGAGCCCGCACCGAGACGGTGCACTGGGTCGGGACGGTCGCCGAGCCGGGAGTCCGCGCTGAGCGGGTGCCGCTGATCGGGTGCCGTGGAGCGGGGCCGGGTGTTCAGCCGGGGTAGCCGTCCGGGTGGAGCAGCTGGAACCGCCACGCGTCCCGGCACATCTCGGCGACGTCGCGGGCGGCCTTCCACCCCCACTCCGCCGCCACCCGCCCGGGATCGGCCACCAGCTCCGCGACGTCGCCGGGCCTGCGGTCGACGAGTTCGTAGGGGATCTGCCGGCCACACGCCACGCCGAACGCCGCGATCAGCTCCAGTACCGACGTGCCGACGCCGGTGCCGAGGTTGAGCACTTGCAGGCCCGCCGCATGATGATCCGGAGTCAGTCGCTCCAGTGCCAGCCGGTGCCCCTGCGCGATCTCCACGACGTGCACGTAGTCGCGCACGGCGGTGCCGTCGGGAGTCGGGTAGTCGGAGCCGAAGACCCGCAGCCGGTCGCGACGCCCGGCCGCGATCTGCATCAGGTAGGGCATCACGTTGTTCAGCGGCCCGCGCGGATCCTCACCGAGCAGTCCGCTGAAGTGTGCCCCGGCCGGGTTGAAATACCGCAGCGCGAACGCCGCGAGCTCCGGATGGCGGCGGGTCGCGTCGGCGAGGATCTGCTCGCACATCCACTTGGACCGGGCGTAGGGGTTGGTGGGCAGCGGCGGGGAGTCCTCGGTCAACGGGTGGCCGCCGCCGTCGCCGTAGATGGAGCACGACGAGGAGAACACCAGCCGGTGCACGCCGTGAGCGAGCATGGCGCGCAGCAGTGCCACCGTGCCGCCGACGTTGACGTCGTAGTACTCCAGCGGTCGCTCGATCGACTCGCCGACGGCCTTGCGTGCCGCGAAATGGATGACGGCGTCGATCCGGTGTCGGGTGAACACCGCATCCAGCTCCGCCGGATCGCGCAGGTCGGCCCGGTAGGCCACGGCGGCGCGCCCGGCGACGGCCCGCACCGCGTCCAGCGCGGCGGGTGCGCTGGTGGAGTGGTCGTCCACGACGACCACGTCGTAGCCGTGGGCCAGCAGCTCCACGCACGTGTGCGAGCCGATGAACCCGGCCCCGCCGGTGACCAGGACGGTCGACATGCTCACCCCGCTCCCGTGATCCGCACGTAGAGCGGGAACAACGCGACGGGGACGGCGAGCAGGGCCAGCGCCGACGCGCCGAGCAGCGCGGGGGCTGCGGCGGTCGCCCGAACCCCGTTCCATGCACTCACCCCGACTGCCCTGGCGGCCTCGACGCCGTGCAGCACCGATGCGGCTGTGGTGACGGTGCCATAGGCCAGTGCCCCGAGCAGGCACAGCCCGACGTAACCCACCGCAGCGGTGCTGAGCTCGCCGACGAACGCCGCGACGGTGAGCACCACGGCGATCGCGAGGTAGGGCAGGACCAGCCGGGTCGGCAGCGGTTCGAGCCCGTCCCGGGCCTTCGGGGTGACCCGGAACGTGATCGGCGTCGGGCGGAAGCGCTGCCCGACGGCGGCGGCCACACCCCACGCGACGTAGGGCCACCTGACCAGCGAGTACAACCAGTTCTCCCAGCTCAGCACAGGTGCCCGGCGCGGGCGCAGCAACCCCCGCCGACGCAGCACCAGCAGTACCCCGACCAGCCACGCCGAGAGCAGCCACCAGTGGGCGAGGAACTCCAGGTAGTTCACCTTCACCCACTGGTGACCGGTGACGGCGGCGACGGGCGGCATTACCAGACCTGCGGTGATCGTGACCACCAGCAGGAAGTAGAACGCCAGCGCGTAGAAGAAGCGCATCTGCAGCCGCCAGGGCAGCCGCGGCAGGTGTCGCGGCACCAGGTCGAGCAG
>JBKJPD010000139.1:0-5474 GCA_046595345.1 Pseudonocardia sp. | reverse complement strand
GGTCGTACCCGAGCCGCTTGTAGTAGTAGTAGAGGGCCTGTTCGGCGTAGTTGTCGCCATGCAGGCGGCCGTCGGTGATGATGTCCAGCCCGGCCGACTCCTGGTCGGCGACCATTGCGGACATGGCGTCCTGGAACGCCTCCTGGTTGAACGAGTCGGGCGGCTCCTGGTCCCCGGTCCAGTTGCGGACCGGGCCGGCGTCCCACCAGCGTGGGTTCGGATAGTTCCCGACCATCGATGTGGGAATGAGGATTTCCTGGTTTCCGACTCTCATCTGACGCCCTTTCCTCGATCCTTGTACGCGGCTTTCAGCCGGCGTGACGGTGTGGGAGCCATCACAACAGCGACAAGGGAAAGCTAGCCCCGATGTGCACGAGTAAGCATATTTGTTGGCCCTCCGGGACAACTGCCTTGTCCCGTCCGGCCAATAGGGCGCGCCGTCCCACTACCGGTCACGGCGATACGCGACGATGGCGCCATGACCTTCCAGTTCCGTCCAGGGCGGTCCGATGAGCCGCCGGGCCGGGAGCTGATGTCGGAGCTGAACGACCTCCTCGACGCGCAGTACGCCGGACGGATCGGGCGCCCGGGCTCGGTGACGACCCCGGACGAGATGATTCCGCCCGACGGCGTGTTCCTCATCGGGTACGACGGCGAGCGCGCGATCGCGATCGGTGGGCTACGGCGCCTGGCGGACGGGCTCTGCGAGATCAAACGGATGTACGTGCTACCCGATGCGCGCTCGCGCGGGGCAGCCCGTGCACTGCTGGCGGCTCTGGAGGACGCCGGACGCGAACTGGGCTACGAGCGGGTACGGCTGGACGCGGGCCCGGAGCAGAAACACAGCCGCGTGCTGTTCGAGGCGACCGGCTACGTCGAGATCCCGGCGTACAACACCAACCACATCGCGATCTACTGGGCCGAGAAACGCCTCTGAGGGATGGCTAGACGGCGGTGAACAGGGTCGGGGCGCCCCCGGTCACCAGGAACACCACCGGGCCCTGCACCTGCCCGCGGCCGGCGGCGGCCAGTAGCGCGGCCATCGCCTTGGCCGCGAACACCGGGTCCAGGAACACGCCCTCGGTGCGGGCCACCAGGTGCGCCGCAGCGTCACCCTCCACGGAGCGGTAGCCGTAGCCCGGTCCGACGTGGCCCCCGAGCACCGACGGAGCGCCGACCGGGGGCGGGATGCCGATCCGCTCGGCCACCGCGCGCGCCAGCCCCTCGACGCGGGCCATGCACTCCTGCACCGGCCTGCTGACGGTCACTCCCACCACCTCCGCGCCCAGCCGCTGCCACTGCGCACCGGCCCACAACCCGCTCTGGGTGCCGCAGGATCCGGTGGCCAGCCACAGCTGGGCGGGCGCCAGGCCGATCCCCGCGAGCTGGACGGCCAGCTCCTGTGCGGCCGCCACGTAGCCCAGCGCCCCCACCGCCGTGGCGCCACCCCGCCCCATCGGGTAGGGCTTCGCGCCCCGCGCGCGGAGCTCGGCGGCGACCTCGTCGACCCCTCTGTCGACCGACTCGCGGTCCCGGTCGCCGGTGAACCTGATCTGCGCACCGGCCATCTCGGCCAGCAACATGTTCCCCACCGGCGGCACCGGATCGCCGTAGCAGACCAGCACGGTGTCGAGGCCGCGGGTGCGGGCCGCCAGCGCGGCGAGCATCGCCCAGTTCGAGCCGGGACCGCCGCCGGTGATCAGGTGATCGCAGCCCGTCCGCTGCGCGTCGGCGAGGAGGAACTCCAGTCCGCGGACCTTGTTGCCGCCCAGCCCGAGGCCGGTGAGGTCGTCACGCTTGAGCCAGATCTCGACGCCGGCGGCCTCCGACAGCCGCGGGGCGGGCTGCAGCGGGGTCGGGAAGGTGCCCAGCCGGATCCGGGGCTGGGCCAGCAGGCCCGGCACGCCCTCGCCGGTCACTCCACCGGAGGTCATCGCGGCCCGACCACACGATCGACGAACGCGGTGGCCGCGCCGAGCGCCCGCACCGGATCGGACGCCGCCGCGATCTCCGCCTCGTCGAGCAGCCCGTCGGCGAGAAGCCGGGCGCCGAGGTCGACCCCGTCGGCGCGTGCGGCCATCGCCGCCGCGTACACCGCCTCGTGCGCGGAATGCTTGCCGATCCGTGCTGCGAGCGCCACCATCAGCGGTTCCGACAACAGGTAGCCACGGTGTGTGTCGAGATTGGCGCGCATCCGCGGCGCGTCCACCTGCAGCCCCTCCAGCAGCCGCGCGGTGAACTCCAGCGCCGCCCCGGTCAGCTGGCAGGCCTCGGGCAGCACCAGCCACTCCGCCTTCCAGCCCCTCCCGTCGCGCTCATGCAGGGCGATCATGCCCTCGACGGCGACGCCCGCGTCGGCCCGGACGATCCGGGCGAGGGTGTCGAGGTGCTCGGAGATCTCCGGGTTGCGCTTGTGCGGCATCGTGATGCTGCCGACGGTGCCCTCGGTGAACGGCTCGGCCACCTCGCCGATCTCCGGGCGCTGCAGCTCGAAGATCTCGTTGCCGATCTTGGCGAGAGTCCCGGTGACCATGGCGAGCAGCCCGAGGAACTCCGCGACGCGGTCGCGGGCGGTGAGCCACGCCAGATCCGGCGCTCCCAGCCCCAGCCGGGCGGCGAACCCGTCCAGCAGCGCCAACGCGGGCTCGCCCCAGAACTCCATGGTGCCCAGCGCCCCGCCGAGCTGCACCACCTCGCATCGGGGCCGCGCCTGGGCCAGCCGCTCGCGGTGCCGCGCCAGCTCGGAGGCCCACACGGCGGCCTTGAACCCGAACGTGATGGGCAGCCCCGGCTGCCCGTGGGTACGCCCGCACATCACGGTGTCGCGGTGGCGCCGGGCCAGATCCACCGCGGCCGCCTCGCACCGCGCCAGGTCCCGCTCGACGACGTCGGCGACCGCGCGCATCGTCAATCCGAACCAGGTGTCGGTCAGGTCCTGGACGGTGGCCCCGTAGTAGATCCACTCGCGGGCCTCCGCGGGCAGGATCTCCCGCAGACACTGGATGAGACCGAGCGTGGAGTGCCCGGTGGCCCGCGTCCGCGCGCCCACCTCGGCCAGGTCGAGCCGCTCCACCTGCGCGCACGCCTCGATCTCCCGGGCGGCCTGCACCGGCACCAGCCCGAGGTCGGCCTGCGCGTGCGCCAGCGCCACCAGTATCTGCAGCCACGTCCGGGTGCGGCCGGTGTCGTCGAAAAGCGCGTGCAACTCGGGGGTGGTCCAGAGATGGCCGTAGACGACCGAGTCGGCCAGATGGGAACTCACAGAAGCAATTTTCGCAGGCCCTCGCGCACCTCGTCGAGGTTGGCACCCCACGGCACCACGGCAGTGCCCCCATCGACCTCGAGCCCGCGCTCGATCAGGCAGCATTTCGTCAGCGTGAGCCCGCCGTCGGGCACGGAACGCTTCCGGGGACAGAGATCCACCCGCGGGGGCTCGTCGCCGTAGAAGTGGCGGTGGAACTGCAACGAACGCTCGCAGCCGATCAGCAGCCAGTCCGCGCGCTCCGCGGGCCGGGTGTCCAGGTAGGCGACCGGGGCGCCGCCGAGGTCGGCACCCGATCCCCGGCACGGCAACAGGTAGCTCGCCGCCGGGTTGGCGGCCGCGACATCCTCGACGCGGACGGCGTCGAGCACGAGTTCCACCGGCGGCAGGTCCTCGTCGAACTCGACGGCCTGGCGGGCCTGCGCGAGCAGCTTCGCAGGCTCCGGCGGGACGACCTCGGTCACCCGCACCTGGATCGGCTGCGGACGATGGATGAAGTTGATGTGCTCGAAACGGCCGAGCACGACCGTCGTCGCGGCTCCCGGCACGGCGGCCCCGGCCAGCGCGGTGGCGTTGCCGACGTCGACGTCGGGGTCCTCCACCCACGCCGTGGAATCCGGACCGGAGATCAGCCGGGCCGCCACCACCGGGGAGAACAGCGGCTCGAGGCTCGCCTTGCGCACCTCGACGAGCGCGGTGGCCGCGCCGTTGCGCAGGGCGAGGTAGTCCGTGCGGCGGTAGACCTCGCGGCCGTCGAGATGGGCCAGGATCGCCTGTTCGGTCAGGGTGAAGTCGACCTCCTGCACCGACAACCCGCGGTAGGGATGTGCGCGGGTGTTGGGCAGTGCCTCCGGAATCTCGATCCTGTCAGCCTCGATCCTGTCAGCCTCACTCACGGCCGGACCGCCGTGTCGGCACGCAGGCCCAGGCGCAGCGTCTCCAGGGCCAGTACGTCGTCCACGGCGATGTTGCCGAGATTGACATCGGCTCCGAAACGGCCGATGAACCATGCCTGCTGCCCCCTGGCCGGCGTCTCGAAGATCACCCGGCCGACCGGAACCGAGCGGACCAGTTCCTCGACGAGGTCACTCCGCACCGACCCGTCCGGTTCGTAGACGCCGACCGTGCCGGACTCCCGTCCCTCCGCGACGACCCAGGTGGCACCGGCCGCGAGGTCGGCGCCCATCTCCTCGGCCCACGCATCGGCCGCCACCGGTGCCGCGGCGTCCTTCGCTCCGGCCTCGGCCAGCACGATGAAGTCCGCGGCGAGTTGGGCGACCAGCTCCCGCTGCCGGCCGGGCGGCAGCCAGCCGAGCCCGTTGGAGACCTCCAGCGCGTCGATGCCCTGGGCCGTCGCCCACCTGGCGAGGGCCGGCAGCTCACCGCGGGCGACAGCGATCTCGAGCAGCGTGCCGCCGAGGCAGACCTTGACGTCCGCCTGCTGGTAGGTGGCCACCCGCTGTTTGAGGGCCTGGTCGACGTAGCCGATCCCCCAGCCGATCTTCGCGATGTCGATGTAGCTCGCAGCCGAGGCCAGCAGACCTTCGACCACCGCGGCAGGCGCGCCCTTGTCCAGGACGTGCGTGATGCCGGTGGTGCGCGGCTTCGCGGTCCGGACCGGCAACCGCAAGAAATCGGGACAATCCCACATAGTGAGTAAACTACGGCGTGGGACCCGCGGCGGCCTCGTCCCGCCCGGCCCAACATGCGTCCGGACTTTGGCTCGCCGGGACGTGTGCGCAGCCACAACCTGGACCGTACCTTTCCCCGGTGACCAGCAGATTGGTAGTGCTCGGCGGCGGCGCCGCCGGAATGTCGGCGGCGTCGGCCGCCCGGCGCGTCGACCCGACGCTCGAGATCGTCGTTCTCGAGGCCGCCGGCTGGGCGGCGTACGGAATGTGCGGGCTGCCCTACTACCTGTCCGGGCTGGTGGAGCGGCCCGAGGACCTGCTGTCCTACTCCCCGGAGTACTTCCGCGACCGCCGAGGCCTCGACCTGCGACTGCACGCCCAGGCCGTTGCGCTCGACATCGAGCGAAGTGTCGTGCACTACCGCCACGAGGGCCAGGACCGTGAGATCGGCTTCTCCGCGCTGGTGGTAGCCGCCGGCGGGGTCCCCGGCACCCCGCCGCTGCCGGGGCTCGGCAGCACGCCGTCGTTCACCATCCGGAAGATGGAGGACGCGATCGCGCTGCGCACGCTGCTCGACGCCG
>JBKJPD010000131.1:0-7054 GCA_046595345.1 Pseudonocardia sp. | reverse complement strand
CAGCTCCGCCGTCGGCAGCCAGGGCGGCGGCAACGGCGTCAACGCCGGGCAGGATCTTGTCCATGGGCAGCTGCTCACCGATGAGCCCTGTGGAGCAGACGGCAACGTCGGTGGCGGAGATGCCCAGCACGTCCGCCACCTTCTCGGCCGTGGCGTGCGTGTTTTGGAAGCCCTCGGGGCCGGTGCAGGCGTTGGCGCCACCGGAGTTGAGGACCACGGCGCGCAACCGGCCGGCGGCCAGCACCTGCTCGGACCACAGCACGGGGGCGGCCTTGACCTTGTTGCGGGTGAACACGCCCGCGGCGTCGAAGCGCGGCCCATCGTTGACGACGAGCGCGAGATCGGGGTTGCCACTCACCTTGATACCCGCGGCGACTCCGGCCGCCCGGAAACCCCGGGGCAGGGTGACGCCCGCAGCCGATGGTTCGCTCGCACGCTCACTCGGCGCCGATGGTTCGCTCGCAGGCTCACGCGGCGCCGATGGTTCGCTCGCAGGCTCACTCACGGCGCCACTCCCGTCAGCGGCAGGCCGGTGATCTCCGGGAGCCCGAGCGCCAGGTTCATGCATTGCACGGCGCCTCCGGCGGTGCCCTTGGTGAGGTTGTCGATAGCGGCGACGGCGATGAGCCTGCCCGCGTCGGGGTCGACCGTGACCTGCAGGTGCACGGTGTTGGAGCCCAGCGTGGCAGCGGTGCTGGGCCAGGTGCCTTCCGGCAGCAGGTGCACGAACGGCTCGTCGGCGTAGGCCTTGGCGTACACGTCGGTGACCTCGGACGCCGACGCGGTGGTGGCCGCCGAACATGAGGCGAGGATGCCGCGCGGCAGCGGGGCGAGGATCGGGGTGAAGCTCACGCCGACAGTCCTACCAGCGGCCGCCGACAGGTTCTGCACGATCTCCGGGGTGTGGCGGTGGGTCCCCCCCACCCCGTACGCGGACAGCGAGCCCATCACCTCGGCGCCGAGCAGGTGCGGTTTGAGCGACTTGCCCGCCCCCGACGTCCCGGTGACGGCCGTGACGACGACCGACGGTTCGACGAGGCCCGCGGCCAGCGCCGGGAACAGCGCGAGGCTGATCGCCGTCGGGTAACAGCCCGGCACGGCGACGCGGGTCGCGCCGCGCAGGGCGTCGCGGGCGCCGGGGAGCTCGGGCAGGCCGTAGGGCCAACTGCCGGGGTGCTCGCCGCCGTACCAGCGGGTCCACGCGGCCCCGTCGGTGAGTCGGTGATCGGCCCCGCAGTCGATGACGACGACGCGCTCGCCCAGTTGCGCCGCAAGCGCAGCGGAGTGGCCGTGCGGCAGGGCGAGGAAGACGACGTCGTGCCCGGCGAGGACCTCCGCCGTGGTGTCCTGCAGCACCCGGTCGGCCAGCGGCATCAGGTGTGGCTGGTGCTCACCCAATCGGGTTCCCGCACTACCACCTGCGGTCAGCGCCCCGATCTCCACCTCGGGATGAGCGAGCAACAACCGGAGGAGCTCGCCCCCGGCATAGCCGCTTGCACCTGCCACCGCGATCCGTACCATTCGCATGACTATGCGTGCTCGCGGAACATTATGCAAATAAGTTCACTCGAACCAGGCTCATCGCGGTCGCGCCGTGGGCAGTCCCATCCGTCACGGCCGGGCCGCGCCGATTGTCCCGAACGCCCACGAGGCGGGCACGTCACCCGTTACGGTCGCCCGGTGCGCCCCGGGCCGAGGATGGTGGCGATCGCGCTGGCCGTGGCCAGCGCGATCGGAACCGCTGGATGCACCACGGTCGTCGCGGGAGTCGGAGTCGCCGCGCCGGCCACTACGAAGGTCACGAGACCGGGCCCCACGACCTCCGCCCCGCCGAGTGGGCCCACCGCCGGGCCACGCAGCGGGCTCGACGTCGACGCGGTCACGAACGAGTGCCTGCTCGACGCGTCCGAGTTCGGTGCACTCGTCGGGGGTTCGGTCCAGCCGCCGAAACAGGACAGGGTCGCCCGCGCCGACGGCTCCACCGGGCAGAGCTGCATCGCCGAGGCCGGTGGCGAACCTCTCGCGATGATCAATGTCTATCGGGTGCGGTCCGGGACGCCCGCCGACTATGTGGGGGCGGGGGTACCGGGCGGGCGGCACGATCTCCCCGGCGTCGGGGAGGCCGCGGCGGTGTTCGACACACCGGCGGGCCCGACGCTGCAGCTCGCCGGCCGCGACTACCTCGTGACGATCTTCGTGTCCGGGCGGACGCCTACCGCTGACGCCTGGAGCACGGCCGCTACCGCCGCGCTGTCCCGCCTGCCGTCCTGAGGTTCCGCAGCGGCCCGACGTCGGTCAGCGCAGCACGGCCGCATGGCGTTCGGTGGCCAGCGCCACGGCCGCGTCGCGGGCGGAATTGGCCTCCTCGCCGGTCAGCGTCCGGTCCGCGGCGCGGAAACGCAGATTGAATGCAAGGGACCGCTTGCCTTCGCCGACCTGCACGCCGGTGTAGACGTCGAACAGGCGCACGTCCTCGACCAGCTCGCCGCCGCCGTCGCGGAGGGTGTCGGCCAGCTCCGCGGCCGGCACGTCCACGGCCGCCACCAACGCGACGTCCACCGCGACCGGCGGGTACGGGGAGATCCGCGGCGCGGGGCGGGCGTCGTCGAGCGGGAGCGCATCGAGGTCGAACTCCATCGCGCAGGTGCGCGGCGGCAGTCCCAGCGCCTCGACGACCTTCGGGTGCAACTCCCCCGCATACCCGACGATCCAGTCGCCGACCCGCAGCGCCGCACACCGACCGGGGTGCCACGGTGGGTGCGCCGCGGCAGTGACGCGCAGCTCCACACCGGCGGCCTGGGCCGCAAGCCTGGCCGCCTGCACGGCGTCGGCCCAGCCTGCGGCGCGGCCGTCGCCCCACCAGCCGCGGGCGTCGCGGTCCCCGGCGAGCACCGCGCCGACGTGCAGCGGCTGCGCCGGGAGCGCGGCGCCGATCTGCGCGATCTCGGCGTCGCTCGGACGCCGGTCCACGGCCGGGTCGGGCATCGGTACCGGGCTGCGGTGCGGCAGCACGACCTGCCCGGTCGTGTACAGGATGATGTCACCGAGCCCGCGCGACCGATTGCGGATCACCATGTCCAGGAGCCCCGGCAGCAGGGTGGTGGCGAGCTCGGCACGGTCGGCGTCGAGCGGGTTGAGCACGTGCACGGTGCGACGCCGGACGTCGTCGGCCGCGAGCCCGAACGCGTCCCACACCGACGGGTCGACGAACGGGAACGGCAGGACCTCCACGTAACCGGCCTCGGCCAGCGCCCGCGACACGGCGCGGCGGCGCAGCTGCGCCGGGGTCAGCCCGCGACCGGCCGGGGCGGCGGGCAACACCGACGGGATGGAGTCGAGGCCCTCCAGCCGCAGCACCTCCTCCACCAGGTCGGCGGACAGGCCGAGGTCGGGTCGCCACGACGGCGGGGTCGCGATCACGAGCCCGCGGCCGTCGTCGCCGGTGACGAGCTGGACCGTGCAACCGACCTGCGCGAGCCGGCGCACGGTGGCGCCGGGCGGGTAGGCGACGCCCGCAACGCGGTCGGGCATCTCCAGCGGCATCCGGACCGGTACCGATGCGGGCGCTGCCCCGACGTCGGTGCGGCCGGGCGCGATGGTCCCGCCGCCATGCGCGACGAGGAGCTGCGCGGCCCGCTCGGCGGCCACCGGGGGCAGCTGCGGGTCGACCACGCGCTCGAAGCGCTTGGACGCCTCGCTGGGCAGCTTGTGCCGCCGGGCGCTGCGGGCGATGACCGGCGGGGAGAAGTGCGCGGCCTCGATGAGGACGTCGATGCGTGTTGCGGCGGCTGGACTGTCGGAACCGCCTCCAGCGGCTGCGCCGTCTGAACCGCCGCCGGCGGCTGCGCCGTCTGAACCGCCTCCGGCGGCTGCAATCTCCGTTGACATCCCGCCCATCACGCCCGCCAGGCCGATGGGGCCAGAGCCGTCGGTGATCAACAAGTCGTCGGGATCGAGGGTGGGCTCGACGCCGTCGAGCGTGGTGAGCGTCTCTCCCACCGTGGCCCGGCGCACGACGATCCCGCCGGTCAGGCGCCCGGCATCGTAGGCGTGCAGGGGCTGGCCGAGCTCGAGCATCACGTAGTTGGTGACGTCGACGATCAGCGAGATGGGGCGCATGCCTGCCGCGAGCAGGCGCCGCTGCATCCACCACGGCGCGGATGCGGCCGGGTCGACCCCGTCCACCCGGCGGGCGACGAACCGCAGACAGCCCGGATCGCCCAGCGAGACCGGCCAGGCGTCCCCGTCGGCGGCGGGGATCGCGACCCGGGCGGCCGGGTCGATGAAGTCGGCGTCGGTGGCACAGGCGAACTCCCGCGCCAGCCCGCGCACGGCGAACCCGTAGCCGCGGTCGGGGTTGACGTTGATCTCGATCACCGTGTCGCCGATGCCCAGCAGCGGGCGGGCCTCGTCGCCGGGCTCCGCGGTGCCCGGCGGGAGCACGAGGATCCCGGCGTGGTCGGTGCCGATGCCCAGCTCGCGCGTCGAGGCGATCATGCCGTCCGAGACGTGGCCGTAGGTCGTGCGGGCGGAGATCTCGAAGCCCCCGGGCAGCACGGCGCCCGGGAGCGCGACGACGACGAGGTCGCCGGCCACGAAGTTGCGGGCGCCGCAGATGATGCCGTTCGTCTGGTCCGGCCCGACCTGCACCTGGCACCAGCGGATCGGCTTCTTGAGCCCGGTGAGCTCCTCGATGTCCAGCACCCGTGCGACGACCAGCGGCCCGGTCAGTTCCGGCCCGCCGTGCAGGTCCTCGATCTCGAACCCGATGCGGACGAACACCTCGGCCGTCTCGTCGACGGACGGCAGGTCGCCCGCGAGTTCGGCCAGCCACGACATGGGGACCCGCACAGCAAACTCCTAGATCGGGGAGGGAGCTCAGACACTCGGTGGAATCAGATACCGAAGGCGCGGCTGAACCGGACGTCGCCCTCGACCATGTCACGCATGTCGGGGATGCCGTTGCGGAACATCAGTGTGCGCTCCAGGCCCATGCCGAACGCGAAGCCGGAGTGGACCCCCGGGTCGACGCCGCAGGCGCGAAGGACATGCGGGTGGACCATGCCGCAGCCGCCCCACTCGACCCAGCCCGCCCCGCCCTTCTTCTGCGGGAACCACAGGTCCACCTCGGCCGAGGGCTCGGTGAAGGGGAAGTAGGAGGGGCGTAGGCGGGTGCGTGCATCCGTGCCGAACATGGCGCGCGCGAACGCATCGAGGGTGCCCTTGAGGTGCGCCATCGTGAGGCCCTTGTCCACGGCGAGGCCCTCGACCTGGTGGAACACGGGGGTGTGGGTGGCGTCGAGGGCGTCGGTGCGGAACGTGCGGCCCGGGCACACCACGTAGACGGGCAGTTCGCGCTCCAGCAGCGCCCGGATCTGCACCGGGGAGGTGTGCGTGCGCAAGACGGTGCCCCCATCCTCGTCAACGTCGCGATTTTCCTCCTCCCCCAGGTAGAAGGTGTCCTGCATGGTGCGCGCCGGGTGATCCTTGCCGAAGTTGAGCGCGTCGAAGTTCAGCCACGACGACTCGACCTCGGGGCCCTCCGCGACCTCCCAGCCCATGGCGACGAACACATCGGCGATCCGCTCCGAGATCTGCGTGAGCGGGTGCCGCGCGCCGCGGGGCGTGCGGTCCCACGGCAGCGTGACATCGACGGCCTCCTCGGCCAGCACCCGCGCGTCGCGTTCGGCGGCGAGCACCTCGCGGCGGGCGTCGAACGCGTCCTGAGCCTCCTGGCGGGCGGCGTTGACGCGCTTGCCGGCGTCGGCGCGGTCCGGGCCGGGGATCGCTCCCAGCTCGCGTCGCGCGAGCATCAGCGGCGCGCGGTCACCCAGGTGGGCGGGCTTGACTGCGGCCAGCGCGGCCAGGTCGGCAGCCTCGGCGAAGGCCGCGCGGGCCGCGGCGACCGCGGCGGCCAGCGAGTCCGGGTGCAGCGCGTTCGTCACGTCCGTACTTTCAGTCATGATGGGTCGATCTTAGGGTTCGCGTCTACGACGTTCACCGGTACCGTGCCGCGACACTCGCGTAGAGGCAGACCGCCGCGGCCGTGGCCAGGTTGAGGCTCTCGGCCCGGCCGTGGATCGGCACCCGCACGCGGTGGTCGGCCCGCTCCGCCACGGCGACCGGGACGCCGTGCGTCTCGCCACCGAAGATCCACGCCACCGGGCCGCCGAGCACGGCCTGCGCGCCACGATGGTGCAGGTCGAGCTCGCCGTCGCCGTCGGCGACCAGCAGCGTGAGCCCGGCGGCGCGACACGCGTCGAGCACGGCGTCGGTGTCGCGATCGCGGGCGAGCGGTAGATGGAACACGCTGCCCGTCGAGGCGCGGACGGCCTTGCCGTTGTGCGGGTCGACGGTGTCGCCCGCCAGCAGGACGGCGTCGGCGCCCGCGGCGTCGGCAACCCGGATCACCGTGCCCGCGTTGCCGGGGTCGGCGATCCCGGCGCACACCGCCACCAGCGATGGACGCCCGCCCAGCGCCTCCGCGAGCGGGACGTCGAGCAGATCGCAGACGGCGACCAGGCCCTGCGGGGTGACCGTGTCGGACAGCGAGTCGGCGGCGCGGTCGTCGACCGGGCTGATCCGCGCACCGGCGTCCCGGGCCGCGGCCAGCAACTCCGGATACCGACCTGCGGCGGCGGCGGTCAGGAACAGTTCGTGGACGTGCCCGTACCGCAATGCCTCCCGGACGGCCTGGGCCCCCTCCACGAGGAACCGCCCGGCCCGATCGCGGCCTGCGCGGCGCAGCAGCTTGCGGGCTGCGACGACGCGCGGCGTTCGCTCGGTGCCGGGCGGAACGGCGATCGGGGTGGGACGGCTCAGGCCGCGGTCCCGTCCGCCGGGGTCTGCGCCGGCACGTTGGCGCGGGCCACCTCGACGATAGCCGCGAAGGCGGTGGGGTCGGTGATCGCGATCTCCGAGAGGACCTTGCGGTCCACCTCGACACCCGCGATCTTCAGACCCTGGATGAAGCGGTTGTAGGTCATGCCGTTCGCGCGGCACGCCGCGTTGATCCGCGTGATCCACAGCTGCCGGAAGTCGCCCTTCTTCGCGC
>JBKJPD010000403.1:0-4119 GCA_046595345.1 Pseudonocardia sp. | reverse complement strand
CGCGGCGCTGGGCGAACTCGCGGCCGAGGTGCGGGCGTGGCCGCTGGACCAGCAGGAGACCGTCATCCGCTGGCTCGACTACGCAGACCTGAGTAAGCGGGAGATCATTGCGACGATCGGTGAGCGAGCCTGGTCCTACCGCGGCCAGGACATGTACGCCGAGGGCTGGCCGTTGAACTTCACCCGTGAAGCGGGAGTGGCCGGTGTCCTGGAGGCCGAGGAGTCTCATCGGGCCGAATTGCAGATGCGTTCCGCCGTGCCGGGGGACGACGTCGCGCCGCCCGTCCCCCTGCCCGCGGGCGTCCACCGACTGTTGAGCGTCCTGGTCCTGTTCGGCACGGTCACGGTCCTGCCGCTGCTCCTGCTGCTGCTCCCGGACGTCCGCGACAGTTCCCTGGTCGTGCTGGTGCTGGGGGCCGTCGCGCTGGCCGGGGCTGGTTTGTTCGCCTGGTCGGTGAACCGCACCCGGCGCGCCCTGCGGGAGCACCGGGAGGCCACCCACCGGGACCGGGCGTTGCGGCAGTATCCCGAGGGGACACCGGAGCGCGACCTCGTTGACGACCTGCGAGCCGCGGAACCTGACGTGCACGGTGTCCACCGCCTGGACTGCACCCGGTACCCCGCGCTCGACCGGGCCCGCGTTGCCGCGGTCGGGCGGAGCTGCGGGTGGGAGGTGCTCAGCCGGGGTGATGACGGGGTCGTCTATCTCGGCCTGGCCGCAAGCGTGCATCCCCGGTGAGACCGGACCCGGCCGGTGGAATGCTCACTCGAACGGGACGGAGTGGAGCTGACCGCACGCCGCGAGAGCTGGATCTCAGCCGGGCAGACCTGCGACACCAGCGAGCCGACCCTGCGCCTGCTGCGCCGCGGCCTGCCCGCCGCCGACCAGCTCACCTCACCTGAGGAAGTCTCCAGAATCGGGTGCGTGCCGCCGGCGGCCGACGTCGAGGTGTCCGACGGGATGCCCCGTCCGGTGCGGCGCGCAGTCAACCGGGCCGCGCGGTGGGGGCATCGCGCTGATCACCGTGGTGCTGTTTCGGACGTTGCCTGCGGTCGCGACCAGCCGAACGCCCTGGTCGCGACCACGATCGTCGCGGTCCTGATCACCATTCCGTTCACCTTCCCGACGATCCGGGCCCGCCGCATGGTCGCCCTTCACCGGAAGTGGAGACGTGCTGGCCGGATTCCCCGGAACATCACCCGGTCGTGACTCGTTCAATCACCGAGGACGCGGTGTGGTCCCCGGAAGGATGGTCAAGGGGTGCGCAGGCAGGTGAACGGGCTGAAGACAGCGGTGCTGCTGGGCGGGATGGGCGCGCTGGTCCTGGCCGTCGGTTCGCTCTTCGGGCAGTCCGGGCTGCTGATCGCGCTGGTGGTGGCGCTCGGCGTCAACGGCTATGCCTACTTCAACTCGGACAAGCTCGCGCTGCGGGCCATGCATGCGCGGCCGGTCACCGAGCCCGAGGCGCCGGTGATGTACCGGATCGTCAGTGAGCTGTCCCGGGCCGCGCGCCAGCCCATGCCCCGGCTCTACATCAGCCCCACCGCCGCGCCCAATGCGTTCGCCACCGGGCGCAGCCCCCGCCACGCCGCGGTGTGTGCCACCACCGGTCTGCTCGAACTGCTCGACGAGCGGGAGTTGCGTGCGGTGCTGGGCCACGAGCTGTCCCACGTCAACAACCGCGACATCCTCATCTCGTCGGTCGCGGGCGCCCTGGCGACGATGGTCGGCTTTCTGGCCAACATGGCGATGTTCGCCGGGCTGTTCGGCGGCAACGACGACCGGCCCAACCCCTTCGGACTGCTCATGCTCGCGGTGCTCGGCCCGGTCGCCGCAGGCGTTGTCCAGATGGCGGTGAGCCGGTCGCGGGAATACCAGGCCGACGCGAGCGGTGCGGCCCTGACCGGCGATCCGTTGGCACTGGCCTCGGCGCTGCGCAAACTCCAGATCGGCACGCAGCTCGCCCCGCTGCCGCCGGAGCCGCAGATCGTGTCGCAGTCGCACCTGATGATCGCGAGCCCATTCCGGACCGGGGAGAAGCTGGCGCGGCTGTTCTCCACCCACCCGCCGATGGCAGATCGCATCCGGAGGCTGGAGGAGATGGGGCTTCGCCGACCGTGAATCGGCGGTTCAGCCCTTCATGGTGTCCTCCCGAACATCCCCAACAGCTCTGCCTGCGGGCCGGCGCCCGCCGGCACGTCGACCCGCGGCCCGATCACGCCCATCTCCCGGTACACCGCCTCCGTCGGACCGAACCACGCGTACAGGGCTGCGACGGCCCCCGGGTCGAGGGCCTCATCGGCGCCGATGGCACGGGCGAGGTCCCAGGTGTGCACGAGATGGTCGGCGGCCAGCTGCATGGCGTACTCGCGGCCGGGGTGGTCGCCGAAGGACAGGTGCACCGTCGCATCCATCGCCCCGAGGGTCTCGATCGCGGCCAGCGCCTCGGCCGCGGCGGCATCGAATGCCGCGATCGGGTCGGCGCCCAGCAGGTCGCCGTCCAACCGGGTGCCGATCTCCTCGATCGTCGCCCCCGCGAACAGCAGCGGCGTCCAGCGCTCCTCGTTGACGAGGTGATGCACCAGGTCCTGGACGTCCCAACCGGGTAATGGGGTCGGGTCGGACCAGCGGCCTCCGGCGCCGTGCACGAGCGTGGCGAACCCGGCGCTCGCACGGGCGTAGATCTCCGGGGCGTCCACGATGGTGAGTTTTCCGTCCCGCTCGTGGGGGATTTCCATGACGTCCTCCTCATGTGTGGTTCCGGTCGGGGACGACGCCGGGCGGCACGACCCACTCCCCGGTGATCGCCTGAACTGCTGCGTCCGGACGCTATCGACTGACCGCACCGACCATCGCAGCCTTCGGCGAGACGATCCTCACGCGCCCGGCGCGGTTGAAGTGGGCACTGACCGGCTATGCACCGACATGGACGCGACACAGGAGAACCTCGTCAACGCTCTCCCGTGTGCTCTGCCACAGGAGCGGCTGTCCGCGGAGCTGGTGCAGATTCTTGCCGACGACCGCCTCATCGAGGCCATCCGCACTGACCGGCTCACCGGGGACGACCTGGTGAGCCCACTCGTCAGGATGCTCGCCAGCTGGCGGACGTAGATCTCGCCGCAACGTGGGCGCCCGCCCAGTTATCGGTAGTTCGTGAATTGCAGGGCGATGCCGAAGTCCTTGCCCTTGAGCAGGGTGATCACGGCCTGTAGATCGTCCTTCTTCTTGCCCGACACCCGCAGTTGGTCGCCCTGTATCTGGGCCTGTACGCCCTTGAGCTTCTCATCGCGGATGGCCTTGCTGATCTCCTTGGCCTTGTCCTGCTCGATGCCCTGGAGGATCTTGCCGCTGATCTTGTAGACCTTGCCCGAGAGCGCAGGCTCGTCCGCCTCGAATGCCTTCATCGAGATGCTCCGCTTGATCAGCTTCTCCTTGAACACGTCGACCGCGGCCTTGGCCCGCTCCTCGGTCTCGGACTCGATCGTCAGCGCCTCTTCGCCGCTCCAGGCGATCGATGTGCCCGTTCCACGGAAGTCGAAGCGCTGCGAGAGCTCCTTCGCTGCCTGGTTGAGGGCGTTGTCGACCTCCTGTCGATCGACCTTGCTCACCACGTCGAAGGACGGGTCTGCCATGGGTGTCTCCTCCTCGACCGGGCCCCTGCGGAACCCGGTGCATCACTGTCGTATCCTCGTCCACGCGCCACGGCGCAACACGGCAGGTTGCCCGAGTGGCCAAAGGGAGCGGACTGTAAATCCGTCGGCTTAGCCTACGAAGGTTCGAATCCTTCACCTGCCACACCCCGCACAAGCGGCCTCTGACCAGCGCAGATCTGGTCCGGGGCCGCTTTTGTGGTTGTCCGGCTGTGTCCTGCTCCAACCCGCTGTCTACGGGCATCCACGGACGCATCACGGACGCGATTATGAACCGCCCTGCCGGAGCGCTTCCTCCACACGACGCCGCACCGCGTCCTCCTGGCCGACGATGCACTTGGCGTAGACCCGCAGCAGCACATCCACGCTGTGCCCCGCCCACGCGGCGACCTGAGGCGCGGGAACACCACCGTTGAGCCACGTCGACACCGCAGCGTGCCGGAGGTCGTACGGCCGCCGGGCGAGCGG
>JBKJPD010000373.1:0-4469 GCA_046595345.1 Pseudonocardia sp. | reverse complement strand
GGGAGGCCGCGGCCAAGCTCGTGGCGGTGCGGGACGCGCTGGAGGACGGCGACTAGATCCCGACGCGATGTCAGGCTTGGCCACCGCCCTGGACCAGGCGATCCACCAGATCAGTCGATCCCGGTAGCGGCTGGGATCTGGATGGCGGGGTCGAGCGCAGAGCTCACGGCCTGCCGCACCGCCGCATGTCCCTCCCTCAGCGTCGCCCGGTCGGCACACACCTCGACCATCCGCATTCCCCGCGCCGGGGTGAGCGCGGCGCCGAGCCCGCCGACGCCCACGCGTACGTGGGGCAACCCCATCGCGGCACAGAGGGCTGCCAGGTCGACCCGGTGCGGTGTCCCGAAGACCCGCTCGAAGGCGGCAGCGTGCTCCGGCCCACCCTGCTCCAGCAGCGAGAAGATGCCGCCGCCGCCATCGTTGAGCACCACGAGCGTGAGGTCCGGGCGGGGCTCGTCCGGGCCGATGACCAGCCCCGTCGTGTCGTGCAGCAATGTGAGGTCCCCGAGCAACGCGAACGATGGTCCGTCATGGGTCAGCGCAGCCCCGACGGCCGTCGAGACCGTGCCGTCGATTCCGGCGACGCCCCGGTTGGACGCCATCCTCAGCCCCGGGCGCGGGACGGCGGCCAGCGCGACGTCGCGTACCGGGTTCGAGGAGCCGAGCACCAGCTGCGCCCCCGACGGCAGGGCCGCGACGAGCGCGCGGGCGAGCCGCAGGCCGGTGGGGGCTGCGGGATCGTCGAGTGCCGCGTCGAGTGCGGCAGCCGCGGTACGGTCGGCCGCCGACCAGCGTTGGAGCCAGGACGGGTCCGGAGTCATGTCGGGCAGCGAACCGACGGCACGGACGGTGCCCGCCACGTCCGTCCAGGGGCCCGATCCGGCAAGTGCGTACACGGCGACGTCGGGATCGGCGAGCAGTCGCTGCACCGCCCGGTGCAGGGTCGGACGGCCCGCGATCACCACCTGCGTGGGCTTCGGCGGGTGGGCCCCGAGCAACCATGGGCCGGTGCGAAGCGCCCCCGCCCAGGCCGCCGATGTGGGCTCGGCGATCATCGGGACGGGCACGTCGTTCATCACCGGGGCGCCGTGTCCGGCGATCACCAGCGTGGGGGCCGTGGGGTCCAGCGGGAGCGGTGCCGCGGTGCGGTCAACCACACCGACGGCGGTCCACGGCCCGCCGCCGTCGCGCCCGGGTGGCATCTCGCCGGGGCCGTCCGGGATCAGCGGCTCGGCGAAGGACAGGTTCAGGTGTACGGGCCCTCGCGGGCCACCGTGCGCGCCGGTGGCGGCCGCGACCGCCCGGCCCACCATCGACCGGTTCACCGGCCCGTTCACCGCCAGCCGCACCGCGGCTCCGAACAGGCCCGGCTGCACGATCGTCTGGCTGGCGCCGGTACCGATCATCTCCGGCGGCCGGTCGGCCGTCAGCGCGATCAACGACACCCCGGCGTGGGACGCCTCGAGCACTGCCGGGTGCAGGTTCGCCGCGGCCGTGCCCGACGTCGTGCACACCGGCACCGGACGCCCCGAGCGCAGCGCCAGCCCGAGTGCGAGAAATCCAGCCGTCCGCTCGTCGATCCGCACGTGCAGCCGCAGCCGGCCGGTCGCGTCCGCGGCATGCAGCGCGAAGGACAACGGCGCGTTGCGCGATCCGGGACAGAGCACGGCGTCGGTGATCCCGCAGCGCACCAGCTCGTCGACGATCACCTGAGCCTGCACTGTCGACGGGTTCACTCCAGGAGTCTAGAGCGGTGGGCCGAACACCACGCTCGGGTGAATATGACATCCCCTCCGAGAGGCGCCGGCCGGTGGCGGGCAGCCGGCGCCGATCGTGTCGATGGCGACGCAGCTCGTCGACGCTCCGGGTGAGTCGGTGCTGCTGCGGCTGGGGAAGGCGCCCGGCAGATAAACCGTGACGATCCGCACGGTCCGCCCCGGGAAGGGGCGGGCCGTGCGGTTGGTTGAAAGCTCACGTGACTTCCACTCCGCTCACGCCCGAAAGCCCGTTGCTCCAGCCCGTGACCGCCGGTGCGCTCCAGGCCCCGAACCGGATCTGGATGGCGCCGCTGACCCGCAACCGGGCCGACGCCGACGGCACCCCTAATGACCTCTCGGTCGAGTACTACCGCCAGCGCGCCGGCGCAGGTGTGATCATCAGCGAGGGCAGCCAGCCGGCCGCGGTCGGCCAGGGCTACCCGAACACGGCCGGCATCGTCACCGACGCCAACGAGGCAGGCTGGAAGCGCGTCGCCGACGCCGTCCATGCCGACGGTGGCCGCATCGTCGTGCAGTTCATGCACGCAGGTCGCATCTCCCACACCGAAACCATCGACGGTGCGACCCCGGTGTCCTCGTCTGCGATCCAGGCCGCCGGCCAGATCTTCACCGTGAACGGCCCCCAGGACCACACGACCCCGCGCGAGCTGTCCACCGCCGAGCTTCCCGCGGTCGCGGCCGAGTTCGCCGAGGCCGCCCGCCGCGCCGTGCGCGCCGGCGTCGACGGCATCGAACTGCACGCCGCCAACGGCTACCTGCTCCACCAGTTCCTCGCCGACGGGGTCAACCGGCGCACCGACGCCTACGGCGGCTCCCCCGAGAACCGGGCCCGATTCGTCGTCGAGGTCGCGAAGGCCACCGCCGACGCCATCGGCGCCGACCGTGTCGGCATCCGGATCTCCCCGGGACACCCGTTCAACGACATGTCCGAATCGGACCTGTCGGTCTACGAGTACCTCGTGGGAAGCCTCGCCCACCTCGGCCTGGCCTACGTGCACCTGCTCGCCGAACCGGCCGACCCGATGGTGGGCAAGATGCGCGCTGTCTGGCCCGGCATCCTCGTGCTCAACACCGGGTTCGGTGTCGAGTCCGACCGTGACGAACTGGCACGCCTGATCGCGGACGGTGTCGCCGACGTCGTGGCGGTCGGTCGCCCGTTCATCTCCAATCCCGACCTGGTGCAGCGCTGGACCGAAGGCGCGGAGCTCACCGAGCCGAATCAGGAGACCTTCTACGGCGGCGCAGCCGAGGGGTACACGGACTACCCGACCCTGCGCTGACGCGCTCGCGCGCCTGAGCCGCGAGGCGAAGGCCCCATCGCCGTCTAGAGCTCGATCAGCTCGAAGGCGGTTGCGAGGCGGGCGCCGGGCAATCCGCCGGCGTCCGCCTCCGCCATTCCACGCAGGAACGCCTCCGGCTCCGCCATCGGCCCGCCGATGGTGGCGAGGTAGGCGCGGTGCGCGGCCAATGAGGCCACCCCGCGCTCGAAGGAACCGCTGATCTCGACAGCATGGGAGTTGCGCGGCGAGGCCGCCACGGCCACCCACCGCACCCCGCCCCACGGGTCTCCCACCTCAGGGAACAGCCACCGGTTCGCGGCGTCGCGCACGGCGTCGATCACGGCTCGCCCGACGGCTATGTGGTCGGCCATATTGCGCCCGACACCACCCGGCCACGTGTCGTGGTGGTTGCCGGTGATCACCAGCTCGGGCCGGTGTCGCCGGATCGCGGCGGCGATGTCGCGGCGTAGCGGGATCCCGTACTCGATCAGCCCGTCGTGATGGTCGAGGAATTCCAGGACCTCGACGCCCACCTCCGCGGCGGCCGCCCGCTGCTCCGCCTCCCGCAACGGCCCGCACTCGGCGGGTGACAGCGAGTCGATCCCGGCCTCCCCGCGGGTGGCGAGCAGGTAACTCACCGTGCGCCCCTGCGCCGTCCAGTGCGCGATCGCCGCCGCACCGCCGTACTCCAGGTCATCCGGGTGGGCGACGACGGCGAGCGCGCGCTGCCAGTCGTCAGGCATGGGTTCGTAGGTCATGCGCACGATCCTCCCGAACCGGCCCGATCTCCGCCCGGATCGCACGACCCGGCAACCACGTCGGACCGACTCGCGGGGTGCGGCGTGGCTCGCGGGTAGCGTTCCCCCCGTTATGAGTGCCACTCTGCAGACCACTGATCTCGCCGCAGGCCACGGCGCCCGGGTGCTGTTCTCCGGGCTCGACCTCGTCATCGCCCCTGGCGACGTCGTCGGGCTGGTCGGGGCGAACGGTGCCGGCAAGTCGACACTCCTGCGGTTGCTCGCCGGCGAGCTGGCCCCCGAGGAGGGGAAGATCGTCGCCAGCCCCCCGGACGCGACGATCGGGCACCTGCCGCAGGAACCCAACCGTCGCGCGGACGAGACCGTCGCCGCGTTCCTGGCCCGCCGCACCGGCGTCACCGATGCACTGGCCGCGATGGACGCCGCCGCGTCGGCGCTGGGTGAGGGCGCGCCCGGCGCCGACGACACCTACGCCGCCACGCTGGACCGCTGGCTCGCCCTCGGCGGGGCCGACCTGGAGGAGCGTGCGGGCGAGGTCGCGGCCGACATCGGGCTGGCGATCGACCTCGACACGCCGATGACCGCACTCTCGGGTGGGCAGGCGGCCCGCGCCGGGCTCGCGGCGCTGCTGCTGTCGCGCTACGACGTGCTGC
>JBKJPD010000137.1:0-5165 GCA_046595345.1 Pseudonocardia sp. | reverse complement strand
GCATCCCGTCCGCCGAGCTACGAGTGCACCGCGATCCCGAGGGGCGGGATGCCCGGCTGGGGCCGGGACAGGCGAGCCGGATCGGTGGCCGCGGCGACGGGCCCGGCGGTGGCCGGTGCGGCGAGGGTGAAGCCGATCCGCGTGCCGGGGCCACCGGTGTCGATCATGACATCTTGACCGAGCGCGCCGATCATGGCCAGACCGCGGCCCCGGTAGCCGGCTTCGGCGGGGACCGGCCGCCAGCAGCCGTCGTCACTGATCTCGACGTGCACCCGGCCGTCACCGACCTGGTCGATGCGGTAGCTGAACCAACCGGGATCGCGGCCGGCGAAGGCGTGTTCGACAGAGTTGGTGACGGCCTCGCCGATGGCCAGTTGCAGATCCTCGGTGAGGTTCCTGGGCAGCGCGGCGGCTGCGGACCAGGCCTCGATCGTGCGGCGCACCACGGCCAGTTGCTCGGGTCGGGCCCGCAACCGCTGGTGCAGGGGGGCCGGCAGGAGCCGGGCGACGATCAGAGCGACGTCGTCGGGTGCCCCCGCCCGGTCGTGGGCCCCGGCTCGTCCGAGGGCATGGTCGAGCACCGCGGTGAGCAGCTCGGCAGGCGCCGCGGCGTGATGTGGCCCGCCCACGGCGACGAGGCGGTCCAGTCCGTCGTCGATGACCTCGCCGCGGCGCTCCACCAGACCGTCGGTGTAGAGGATCACGCTGGATCCCGGGGCGATGGTCGTCGTGGCCTCGGTGAACGGGGGCGGGTCGAGGAGGCCCAGGACGGCGCCGTGGGCGTCGTCGAGAAAGCGGGCGCCGGCCGGGCCGACGATCAGCGGTGGGGGGTGCCCGGCGCGGGCCCAGCGCAGCGCGCCGGTGCCCGTGTGCAGAACCAGGCAGATGACCGTGCTGCCGCTGGCGCCGTCGATGCGCCGGGCGAAGCGGCCCAGGCGGGCCAGTGCGCCCGCGGGGCCGTGACCGTCGAGCAGGTAGGCGGCGAGCGCGCTGCGCAACTGGCCCATCACCGCGGCGGCCCAGGACCCGTGCCCGACCACGTCGCCGACGACGATCGCGATCTCCTCGGGGCCCAGCGTGATGATGTCGTACCAGTCACCACCGGCCTGGGTGTGCCGCCCGGCCGGGAGATAGTGGGCTGCCAGCGCGAGGCGGGGCAGCTCCGGCAGCCCCCGTGGGAGCAGGCCGCGTTGCAGCGTCCGGGCGATCTGCCAGCGGGCATCGGCGGTCGCGGCACGGTCCATGGCCTGGGCCGCCTGAGCGGCGACGGCCAGCGCGAAGCTGCGCTCGTCGGGCGGGAAGGTCCGTGCTGTGGGGAAGCTCGCGGCGAGCACGCCGAGCAGCCTGCCCCTGATCTGCAGCGGCAGCGCGCTGATGGCGTGGGCGTCGTCGGTGACGCCAGGTATCACCAGGTGGGGGTAGCGGTCCTCCCAGGCCTGCTTGTCACCCAGCCACACCGCGGTCCCGGTGCGGGCCGCGTCGGCCACCGGCGTCGCCGCGGCGGTGTGGATCACAGCGGACGTCTGCGCCAGCTCGGGCGGGTAGCCGTCGGCGCGGGTGAGTTGCAGCCGGGACGGGTCATCGGGATGGACGATGTACACGGCGATCCCCGCCGCGCCCATCGCCGACCTCACGGCGGCGCCCACCGCGGCCGCGGCCTCCAGCACGGTGGCGGCCGCGGACAGGGCAGCCGTGGCCTCGAGCAGCTGGTGCTCCCGGGTGGCGATCCGGTCGGCCTCCACCACACCGGCGACCCAGCGGCCGAGCTCGTCGGCAAGTGCGATGTCGGAGTCGCCGTGTGCGCGGGCCTGACCGGTCGAGACGAAGCTGAGCGATCCCAGCAGCCTGCCGGCCCCCAGCAGCGGCACCACCAGCGAGCTGCGGGCTGTGAGCGACCGGCGGGCTGCCAGGTCGGCCGGATCGGCGGACCAATCCCGGATCAGCTGCTCGGGTATGGCGGGGAGCACGAATGCCCGCCCCGCCAGGTAGCGGGGGACGAGCGCATCGGGGATGCGGTGCGGCGCCAACCCCAGCACGGTCGCGGCGATCTCGGGACGGCTGCGGTGTGCGGCGGCGACGGGGGTGAACAGCCCGTCCGGGCCGGCCAGCGACACGAGGGTGAAGTCCGCCAGCACCGGCGCTGTGAGCTTGACGAACGCGGCCAGCCGCTCCATGAGGCCCGCGGGTTGGGCCAGCAGGCGCCCGGTCTCGGCGAACAGCCGGTCCCGGTCGGCCACCCGGCGGTGCGCGGTCACGTCACGCAGGACGCCGACGATCAACCGGCCCCGCCCGTCGCTGCCGGGAGCGGAGTCCGCGGAGCAGTCGACCCACAACGCCCGCCCGTCCCGGTGCCGCAACGGCAGGAGGTGGCGACCGCGGCCGAGGGCCTGGACCGTGGCCAGCGCGGCGGCGACCTTGAGCGCTCCTTCGGGGTCCGCGACCGGGTCGGGCCACCACGGATGCGGCGCCGGGTAGGGCAACCCGTCCGAGCCGTAGCCGAGGATGGCGGTGAACGCCTCGTTGACCTCGATGACGTCACCAGCGGAGTCCACCACGAACAGCCCGTCCTGCAGGGCATTGACCAGCGCCGCGAACAGCTCGCCATGCGCGTCGGCCGCGGCCAGGAACGGCCATCCGTGCGAGGACGGGGCACCGGAGCGGGTCACCGGGGGAGTATGCCACCCGACCGCCACCCGGGCCGTCCGGTGAAAGATCGGCCGCCTGACCCGAACCGTGCCGCCGGACCCGTACCTCAGGATCCCGTACCCCGGGATACCGTGAGCCGTGAATCCCATTGACGCCTGTGTCGACGGCCTGCGCGCACACCTCGGCCCGGACGCCGTGCATGACCGGATGATCGACCGGCTGGCCTGGGCCAACGACGCCTCGCACTACCTGCTCGTACCGCGCGCCGTGCTCACCCCGGCCGACCGGCACGAGGTCGCCGCCGTGCTCGCCGCGTGCACAGCGCAGGGCACCGCCCTGACCTTCCGGTCCGGTGGCACGAGCCTGAGCGGGCAGGGCGTCACCGATGGTGTGCTGGTCGACACCCGCCGCCATTTCCGCCGCGTCGATGTCCTCGACGGGGGCCACCGCGTCCGGGTCGAGCCGGGGGCCACGATCCGGCAGGTCAACGCGCGGCTCGCCCCGTTCGGGCGCAAGCTCGGGCCGGACCCGGCCAGCGAGTCCGCGTGCACGATCGGCGGGGTGATCGCCAACAACTCCAGCGGCATGGCGTGCGGCACCGAGTTCAACGCGTACCGCACCCTGGAGTCGCTGGTCATGGTCCTGCCCAGCGGCACCATCGTCGACACCGCCGACGCCGACGCCGACCGCCTCCTCGCCGCCGCCGAGCCGGAGCTCGTGGCGGGTCTGCTGCAGCTGCGCGACCGGATCCGTGCCAACCCCGGGTCGGTGCGGACCATCGAGCGCCAGTTCTCGATGAAGAACACGATGGGCTACGGGCTCAACGCATTCCTCGATCACACCGACCCGGCCGACCTGCTCGCGCACCTGCTCGTCGGCAGTGAGGGCACGCTGGCGTTCGTCGCGGAGGCGACGTTCCGCACGATCCCGGTGCTCCCCCACGCGCTCACCGGGCTGCTGGTGTTCCCCGACCTCGACCGCGCCACCGCCGCGCTGCCGGCACTGGTGGGGACCGGCGCGGCCACCATCGAACTGCTCGACGCCGTCGCGCTGCGCGTCGGGCAGCGCGACGCGCCACCGGACGACCTGCTCGGGCGGATCCGGGTGGACCGCCACACCGCGCTGCTCGTCGAGTACCAGGAGGCGAGCGCCGAGGAACTCGCCGACCGGCGCCGGGTCGCCGCCCGCACGATCGTCGACCTGCCGGTGACCGAGCCCGCCGAGCTGAGCTCCGACCCCGCGGGCAGGGCCCGCCTGTGGCACATGCGCAAGGGCCTCTACGCCGCAGTCGCCGGTGCCCGCCCGCCACGTACGACCGCGCTGCTGGAGGACGTCGCCGTCCCCGTCCCGGCGCTGCTGGACACCTGCCGCTCGCTGACCGACCTGTTCGACCGGCACCACTACTCCGACACCGTCATCTTCGGCCACGCCAAGGACGGCAACCTGCACTTCATGCTCGTCGAGCGGTTCGACGATCCCGGCGAGGTCGACCGCTACCTCGCGTTCACCGAGGACATGGTCGAGCTGGTCCTGGGCAACGGGGGCAACCTCAAGGCCGAGCACGGCACCGGCCGGATGATGGCGCCGTACGTCCGCCGGCAGTTCGGCGACGAGCTCTACGAGGTGATCCGCGAACTCAAGTCACTCTGCGACCCCGCCGGTGTCCTGAATCCCGGCGTGATCGTCTCCACCGATGAGCTGGCCCACGTCCGGCACCTCAAGACCGCACCTGTGGTCGAGGAGGAGGTCGACCGGTGCGTGGAGTGCGGCTTCTGCGAGCCGGTCTGCCCGAGCCGCGATCTGACGACGACGCCGCGGCAGCGGATCGTGCTGCGCCGGGCACTGGCCCGGGCCGAGGCCGCGGGCGACGACGCGACGGTGCGGGAGCTCGAGTCGGACATCGGTTACGCCGCCGTGGACACCTGTGCGGTCGACGGGATGTGCCAGACGGCCTGCCCGGTACACATCAACACCGGCGACCTGGTCCGCAGGCTGCGCGCCGAGCGCCGCAGCCCCACCGCCGACCGGGCCTGGACGGCGGCCGCGAAGCACTGGGGCGGGTTCACCCGCGCCGCGTCGGCCGGCCTGACCGTCGCCGCAAAGCTGCCACCGTCCATTCCCGAGGCGATCACCCGGCTGGGCAGGCGACTGCTCGACGCCGACGTCGTGCCGCAGTGGACGCCCGACCTGCCGCGCGGCGGGCGCCGTCGGGGGGCCGGTCCCCGCGCGGTCGCCGCCGAGGCGGTGCTGTTCGGCTCGTGCGTGGGATCGATGTTCGGAGGAGAGGGGGACGGGGCAGGCGCCTCCCTGATCGCGCTGGCCGCCCGCGCGGGCGTGGCCCTGACCAGCCCGGACGGCCTGGAGGGCCTGTGCTGCGGCACCCCGTGGAAGTCGAAGGGCCTGTCCGGGTACGCCGCGGTGCGGGACCGGGCGCTCGACGCGCTGTGGCGCGCCACCGACCACGGCCGGCTCCCCGTCGTGTGCGACGCGGCGTCGTGCACGGAGGGTCTGCGCGAGGC
>JBKJPD010000540.1:0-7748 GCA_046595345.1 Pseudonocardia sp. | reverse complement strand
AGCGTCGTCGACCGGCTGAAGTGGCGGCTGGTCGGCATCATGCACATCGCGGAGACCCGCGAGCAGGCCTACCGAGACGTCGAGTACGGAATCGAGCAGTGGTTCGACTACTTCCAGAAGGTCGCAGCGTTCCCGCAGATGGGCGTAGAGGGCAACACGAATATCAAGGAGATGATCGACTTCGTCAACGAGGGCGGCATCGGCGTGGTCGGGACGGCGGAGGACGCCGTCGCGCAGGTGGAGAAGCTGGTGAACCAGTCCGGCGGCTTCGGCGCGATGTTGCTGCTCGCGCACGAGTGGGCCAACCCGGAGGCCACGCGGCGGTCCTACGAGTTGATCGCCCAGCATGTCATGCCGCGTTTCCAGGGCCAGGCCGATGCGACACTCGCGGCAAGGGCCCGGGCAAGCGAGACCCGCAGCGGGCACTCCGAGCAGCAGATCGCCGCCGTCGCCCACATGACCGAGAAGTACCAGAAGGAACTCGCCGCCCGCGGCTGAGTGGGGGTGCGCTCCGACGAGCCGGTCATCCAGCGCTACTGGCCGGTGGGGTGGCGGGTGCCGAACATCCCCGTGAAGACGGTGCGGAACACCAGGTCCTCGCCGCGGTGCAGCTGTGCCCGCAGCTTCACCAGGCCCAGTTCGGGCCTGCTGCGTGAGCGCCTCGCCTCCAGGATCTCCATCGATGCGGCGAGCGTGTCGCCCGCGAACACCGGCGCGGGCCAGGCGATCTCCTCGCCGCCGGGCGAGCCCAGCGAGGTGGCCCTGGTGAGCACCTCGTCGACGTAGGCACGCATCCACAGCCCTGCGGTGAACCAGCCGGACGCCGCCAGCCCCCCGAAGATCGACGAAGCGGCCGCCGTCTCGTCGACGTGGAAGGGCTGGGGGTCGAAGCGCTGGGCGAACGCGACCATCTCGTCACGGTCGACGACGATGGTGCCGAGGTCGAACACACGGCCCGGGGTGAGGTCCTCGAACGCCAGTTCGGCCATCAGGACAGCGCCGCCGGACCGGCTTCGGCGACCTCTTGGTCCGAAACGGAAATGGTGTCGGCCACCGTGGGTCCTCCCTGCGTCGGATCGGGTCGTTGTAGACGCGACGATCATGTCCTACCGGCCGACGAGGGCGAGCGCGGCCTCGTGCAGCGCGCCGTTGGAGGAGATCCCGTCGCCCCCGGCGAACGAGGCCGCGCCCGACAGGTCGGTGAGCGTGCCGCCCGCCTCCGCCAGGATCGGGACGAGCGCCGCGAGGTCCCACGGGTTCGCGGCGGGGTCGACCGCCACGTCGAGCACGCCCTCGGCCACCAGACAGTGCTGCCAGAAGTCTCCGAACGCGCGGGTCTCCCACACGGCGTCGACCAGCGCGAGGTAGCCGTCGAGGCGGTCCTGCTGTGCGAAGGTCCGCAGGTCCGTGGTCGAGAGATAGGCGTCGGCCAGGTCCGTCACCCCCGACACGGAGATCCGCCGGGGCGCTGCGCCAGGCGCGTCCGACGTCCACGCGCCGTGCCCGCTCGCGGCCCACCAGCGCCTGCCCAACGCGGGGGCGCTCGCCGCGCCGACCACGGGCACGCCGTCGACGGTGAGCGCGATCAGCGTGGCCCAGGCAGGCATGGCGCGGGAGAAGTTCTTCGTGCCGTCGATGGGATCCAGCACCCAACCGCGCCCGGATCCGGTGACGGTGCCACCCCCCTCCTCGCCGAGTACCGCGTCGTCGGGGCGAGCCGCCGCGATCAGGTCCCGCAGTGCCTGCTCTGCGGTGATGTCGGCGTCGGTGACGGGCGTGCGGTCGGGTTTGCGGGTGACGCGCAGGTCGGCGGCGCGGAACCGCGGGAGCGTGATCGCGTCGGCGGCGTCGGCCAGCCGCAGGGCGAGGGCCAGGTCGTCGGACATGTCATCGGAGCCAGGGATGTCGGTCCAGCCAGGGATGTCGGCGCGGAAGGAGTCGGGATTCACAGCACCGGAGCATCGCAGGTCGGCCTACGCTCCGTCGGACGGCCGAGCATTCGAGCCGCCGGTGGGAAGTGAGGAAGCGCCGTGATCACCGTCCTGCTCGCCGAAGACGACGCGGCCATCGCCGAACCGTTGTCGCGGGCGTTGAAGCGCGAGGGCTACCAGGTGGACGTCGCCGGCGATGGCGTCGCTGCACTGGACCGGGTGCGCCTCGGCCACATCGACCTGCTCGTACTCGACCTCGGCCTGCCCGGGATGGACGGTCTGGAGGTCTGCCGGCGGGTGCGGCTCGGCTTCCCGGACCTACCCGTCCTGATGCTCACCGCCCGCACCGACGAGGTGGATTTCGTCGTCGGTCTCGACGCGGGTGCCGACGACTACGTGGGCAAGCCGTTCCGCCTCGCCGAGCTGCTGGCCAGGGTGCGGGCGCTGCTGCGCAGGCTCACCCCGGAGACCGTCGAGGTCGGCGGCGTGCGAATGGAGCTCTCAGGCCGGCGCGTGCTCGTCGACGGGGTCGAGGTGGGCCTGGCCAATAAGGAGTTCGAGCTGCTGCGCGTGCTGTTGCTGCGCGCCGGCCAGGTCGTCACCCGCGACGAGATCCTGCGGGAGGTGTGGAACGACCCGGAGATGAAGACGTCCAAGACCCTCGACATGCACATGTCCTGGCTGCGCCGCAAGATCGGCGGTGAGAAACGCATCGCGACGGTGCGCGGCGTAGGTTTCCGGTTCAACAATGACTGACCGCGGCGACGGGTAGCGATGCGCCGCCGGATCCTTCAGTCCACCCTCCTGGTCGTCACGATCACCGCTCTCGTGCTCGGTGGCCCTCTCGCGATCACCACCTGGCAACTGGTGGAGGACTTCACCCGCGCGGATCTGACGTCGCGGCTCGACCAGATCGCGGCCCGCATCGACGGCACGGATGTCAATACCGGCCCCGGATCACTCAACTCGGTGCCGATCGACACTTCTGGGGTCGAACTCGCGATCCCTCCGGGCGGCAGGCTCGTGCTGCAGCAGGCCGGCAGGACCGACCAGGTGATCGGGCCTGCGGTGGGGCCGAATCCCGTCGCGAAGTCGCTGCCCTTCGGGCCCGGGTCGGTCATCACGCTGGAGGTGCCGCTCATGGCGATGCGCACCCAGCAGTTGCAGGCCACGCTCATCGTGGCGCTGCTCATCGTGTTATCGGTGGGCGCGGGTGCCGTCGTGGCCACCGTGACGGCCCGCCGGCTCGCCGAGCCGCTCAGCGACGTCGCCGATCGGGCGGCGAAGCTCGGTGCGGGCGACTTCCGCTCGGCACCGCACCGGTACGGCATCCCCGAGCTCGACCGGGTCTCCGACGTCCTCGACACGTCGGCCGCGGCGCTGGCGGAGCTGGTGCAACGGGAGCGCGAACTGGTGGGCGACGTGTCACATCAGCTGCGCAGCCGGTTGACCGCGTTGCATCTGCGCCTCGACGAGCTCGCCCAGCACCCCGATCCGAGCGCGCGACGCGAGGCACTGGCCGCCCTGGAGCAGACCGAGCACCTCACCGCCGTGCTCGACGAGCTGCTGGATGCCTCCCGTGCCGCCCGCGCCGCGGGGGCCGAGCTGCAGGACCTGCGCGACGGCCTCACGGCGGTGGCCGAGGAATGGCGCCCTGCCCTGCGCGCGGCGGGCCGCTCGTTGAGGGTCCGGGTGCCCGAGGGCCTGCTGGCCCGGGTCACGCCGACCCGCATCCGGGAGGCGGTCGGCGCGCTGGTGGACAACGCGATCCAGCACGGCGGCGGCACCGTGACCCTCACCGCGCGGGCCACGGACAACAGCCTGATCATCGAGGTGGGGGACGCCGGTCCCGGCGTGCCCGAGGAGCTGGTGCCGCACGTGTTCGACCGGGGCGTGTCGGTCGGGCGGTCGACGGGGTTGGGGCTGGCGCTGGCCCGCGCGCTCGTCGAGGCCGACGGGGGCCGGCTCGAACTCTCGCGTGCCCGTCCCGCGGTGTTCACGATCTTCCTGCCCGCGGCCCGCGCGGACGACGTGGTGGGCACACCGCTGCCGGCCCGCGCCCCGCGCTGATCAGCTCGTCTGTGCCTCGAGCACAGGGCGTCGGGCGGCCCCGTGGTTCACGGGTTCGTAGGCTCCTGGCGGCGGACGTCCTCGACGGGGAAGACGAAGCGCCGGAACGCCCACCAGCGGAACGCCATGCCGAGCAGCACACCGACGATCTGGCCGCTGACGAAGTCGGCGATCTCCTGTGTGAGCAAAGAGACCCCGGGGACCTTGAGTTCGAGCACGTAGCGGGAGACCGCCAGCGGCGCCGTGTAGACGGCCACGCCGATCCCGCTGATCACGAAGAAGAGCAGCGCCTCGTGATGACGCTCGCGGCCGCCGCGGGTGCGGAAGGACCACTCGCGGTTGAGCAGGTAGGACACGATCGTCGCGACCAGCACGGCGATCACCTTGGCCGTGAGGGGTTTGGTGTCGAGCACGGTGGCCTTGAGGATGAGGAAGACCGCGGTGTCGATGATCCACGTGGTGCCGCCGACGACGGCGAACTTCACCAGTTCCCGATGCTTGATCGCCATGGCACGGTACGGCTGCGGGACGGCGGCCAGCACCGATTCGACGACGGACACCTGCCCGATCGTGCCAGACCCCGGACCCTGGTGGACGCGTAGGTAGGCTGCCTGCACCGTGACTGTGTCTGATTCGAGGATCGTGTCTGATTCGAGCTCGCTGCCTGTCGTCGGGATGATCGGTGCCGGGCAGCTGGCGCGGATGACCCACCAGGCGGCCATCGCGCTGGGGCAGTCGCTGCGCGTCCTCGCGGCCGATCCCGACGATCCCGCGGCGCTGGTGTGCGCGGATGTGCGCGCGGGCGCGGTCACCGATCTGCCCGCCCTTCGCGCCTTCGCGCGGGGGTGTTCCGCTGTCACGTTCGACCACGAGGGCGTGCCTCAGGAGCACCTGCGCGCGCTCGTCGCCGACGGCGTTCCCGTCCATCCCGCACCGGAGGCGCTGCTGCACGCGCAGGACAAGCTCGTGATGCGGCTGCGGCTGCGCGAGCTGGGCGTCGCGGTGCCGGAGTTCGCGCAGGTGCGCGAGGCGTCCGACCTTGCCGCCTTCGTCACCGAGCACGGGTCCGCGGTGCTCAAGGCCGTCCGTGGCGGGTATGACGGGCGCGGGGTGTGGATGCTCGACGACCGGACGCCGGTGGCGGAGATCCTCGCAACCGGCGTCCCGCTCATGGTCGAGCAGCGGGTGCCGATGCGCCGCGAGCTGGCCGTGCTCGTCGCGCGCTCGCCCTACGGTCAGGCGGCGGCATGGCCGGTGGTCGAGACAGTGCAGGTCGCGGGCCAGTGTGTGCAGGTGCTCGCCCCCGCCCCCGGACTGGCCGACGACGTCGCGGTGCAGGCCCAGGAGATGGCGCTGCGCATCGCGGCCGAGCTCGGGGTCACGGGGCTGCTCGCGGTGGAGCTGTTCGAGACGGGTGACGGTGGCCTGGTCGTCAACGAGCTCGCGATGCGTCCGCACAACTGCGGGCATTGGACGATCGAGGGCTCGCGCACGTCGCAGTTCGAGCAGCATCTCCGCGCGGTGCTCGACTACCCGCTCGGCGCGACGACCCCGACCGCGCCGGCAGTGGCCATGGCCAACGTGCTGGGCGCCGCTGCGCCGGTCGGGATGGGCCCTGTCCTGATGAGCATGGACGAGCGGGTGCACCACCTGTTCGCGCGGTTCCCCGACGTCAAGGTTCATCTGTACGGCAAGGCCGAGCGTCCGGCCCGCAAGGTGGGGCACGTGACGGTGCTGGGCGAGGACCTGGACGTCGTGCGGTACCGCGCGGTGCGGGCGGCAGAGTGGTTGTCCACCGGCGTGTGGTCCGACGACTGGTCGGCCCACACGGGGCTCGCCCATCGGACGGGTCGCCCGGACCGCCCGCCCATCGGGGAGCAGGGGGAGGCGTCGCGTGTCTGAACCGATCGTCGGCGTGATCATGGGCAGCGATTCGGACTGGCCGGTGATGCAGGCCGCCGCGGAGGCGCTCGCGGAGTTCGACGTCCCCTACGAGGTGGGGGTGTACTCCGCACACCGCACCCCGCAGCGGATGCTCGACTACGCGACGGGCGCGGTGGGTCGCGGGCTGCGCGTCATCGTCGCCGGGGCCGGGGGTGCCGCGCACCTGCCGGGGATGGTCGCCGCGGCCACGCCGCTGCCGGTCATCGGTGTCCCGGTGCCGCTGGCCCACCTCGACGGGATGGACTCCCTGCTCTCGATCGTGCAGATGCCGGCCGGGGTGCCGGTCGCCACGGTCGCCGTGGGCGGCGCACGCAATGGTGGCCTGCTCGCCGTCCGCATCCTGGCCGTCGGCGATGCGGAACTGCTGGGGCGAATGACGCGGTTCCAAGCCGATCTGGCGCAATCCGTGCTGGTCAAGGACGCTGCCCTGCGCGCGGCCGTCGCCGAAGGCTGACTACTCAGCGCCGTCGCCGCCCGTAGGTGGCAGATGACCGGGCGCCCGCCGGTGCAGTAATTCACTCGAACGGGTGACAACCGGGAGTGGGTCCGCGACGAAGACCTTCTGGCAACAAAAAAGTCGACGGATTCGCCCCGCGACTGTTGCGGTGTGAGCAAACTGTCTGGTCATTTCGACTCTCACGGCGGCGGAGCAGGATTCATGCGCATTCCTCCACCTCTTGATGTGAATGAACGGGACGCAGATGTGCTCCGCGGGTGGGTTTCCGGAGGTGGTGTGGCCGCGGCCCGCCGCGCGCGCATCGTCCTGCTCGCGGGCGAGGGATTAGGGCCATCGGCCATCGCCGACAAATTGCGCTGTTCCAGGCAGACGGTGCTCACGTGGCGGGAGCGCTACCGCTCCGGCGGTCTTGTCGGCCTGCGCGACGCGCCGCGCTCCGGGCGCCCGCCCACGGTGGATGCGGCCGCGGTGGTCCGGCGCACGCTGGAGTCCCCTGAGCCGGTCACGGCCCGCTGGTCCTCCCGCACCCTCGCCGCCGAGTTCGGCATCAGCAACGTGGCGGTGGCGCACGTCTGGCGGGCCTGGGGCATCGCTCCGAGTGCCGGCGGCCGGGTTCGGCTGGCCACCGAGCCCGCCCTCGAATCGCCCCTGTCCGCCGTCGCAGGGCTGTATCTCGGTCCGCGGCTGCAGCTGCTCGCGGTGCTGGTCGGAGGCAGTGCCGGAACGGACCAGGGTATGCGTGCGGTACCGGTGGAGTGCCGCCCCGGCCTCGGTTCCCTGCTCGCCGGGATCGATACGGGCAAGGCCGGCGACGGTGATGCCGATGTCTTCGTGCGGTTCCTGAAGGGATTGACCGGAATCGAGACGTCGGACCGGCTCGCCGTGATCGCCGATGGGCCCGACGAGGAGATGCAGCGCTGGGTCGAGTCGTCAGAGATGGTGCGCTCCGGTGTGGTGCTGCACTACGTGCCGCCGGGCGTCTCGTGGGGGCGCCTGGCGCGGGTGGCCTGCCTGCTCGCGGGAGCGTCGCCGGCAGGCGCCGCGTCGGTGCTGGACCTGTGCGATGCCGTGACACAGCACCCCGCGGGGCGGCAGTTCTCGTGGGTCTCACACCATTGCAAGCTGTATGCAGGAAAGGTGATCAACGATGTCAGTGAAACTTAATTCACACGTTGGGGTCACCCTAATGGGTCGGCAAAGGTCGCCGAAACCCGTAACCTGCGCGAATTTTACTCGTTCATGACAGTGACTGGCCTGACACGGGCCTGTTGTACGAGTTGTCTGGGTGCCCGCTTTTGACGGGCGGGCACCCGTCTCCCGGACCGGTCAGACCCGGCGCCGGGGAA
>JBKJPD010000466.1:0-7509 GCA_046595345.1 Pseudonocardia sp. | reverse complement strand
GTCCAAGCAGGGCTCGACGCTGGCGGGCATCATGGATGCCTTCGCCATCTCGGTGAGCCACGGGCTGCAGTACGGGGTGCCGCTGCGCAGCTACATCGAGGCCTTCACCGGCATGCGCTTCGAGCCCGCCGGCATGACCGACGACCCGGACGTCCGGATCGCCACCAGCGTGCTGGACTACCTGTTCCGACGGCTGGCGCTGGACTACCTGCCGAAGGAGAAGCGGGCTGAGCTGGGCATCTTCTCCGCCGACGAGCGCACCACGCAGGTGGCCGGCACGGACTATTCGACGGCCTACGGCGAGGTCGATCTCGAGGGCCTGCGCTCCGGTGTCGACGCCGGGCCGCCCCGGCCGGTGGGGGCCACGCCGGTCCCGGTGGAGGTCGGCAGCTCCACCGAGTTACTGGAGCTGCGGATGGGTAAGGCCGCCGACGCGCCGCTGTGCATGACATGCGGCACGAAGATGCGCCCCGCAGGAAGCTGCTACCTCTGCGAGGGCTGCGGCTCGACAAGCGGCTGCAGCTGACAACGATCACGGTGGTTCGGAGCCGGACTGTTGCCGGGAAGCTCTCCTGACAGCGGTCCGGCTACCAGCGGCGGGCTCGCGGGCGTTTTCCGCAACAGTTCCTGCCACTGCCCGGCAGGTCGGAGGCGTCCTGGCAACCACCTACCCTGCCTCGTATCGGGCCGCCCGGATCAGGTCCTCCACCGCATCCCGCTGCACACGGAACGACCGACCGAAGCGCACGGCGGGCAGGCCACCGCTGTGGACGAGCCGGTAGACCGTCATCTTCGAGACCCGCATCCGGTTGGCGACCTCCGCGACGGTGAGGAAGGGCGCCCTGATCACGTCCGGCAGGCCCGGTACGTCTGTACCCATCGTGGGTGTCCTTTCCGAGACCCCCGATCGGGGGTCGCCGATCGCGTTGCGGTGGACCATAACCGACCTCGCCTCACTCTTTGGGGTGCATCAGGAGTCCTCAACAGGTGAATTACGCCGTGCCGGAACGCGGAACGCACACACCGGGCGCGTCCGCGAGACCGACGTAGGGTGACGTGACGGTGCGGCGGAGCGAATGGCGCGCCCGGTTGGGAAGGTGGCGCCCGCGGAGTGGACGAGTATCCGGATCGACGTAAGGTCCGAGGGTGATCGAGGACGACGACCCGAACGGCGACTGGACGGCACCCGGAGTGTTCCGGTGCGCCCCAGGAGTCCACCGCATCCCCCTGCCGCTGCCCAACGACGGGCTGCACGCGGTCAACGTCTACGCGGTGCAGGACGGTGACGGATTCACCCTTGTGGACGCCGGCTGGGCCCTCTCAGAGGCCAGGGACCTGATGGCGAAGGCCCTGGCCGCACTCGGCGCCGGTTTCGGTGACATCCGGCGATTCCTGGTGACCCATGTCCACCGTGACCACTACACGCAGGCCGTGGTGCTGCGCCGCGAGTTCGGCATGAAGGTCGCTCTCGGCAACGGGGAGCGGCAGGCCTTGAAGATCATCAACGAGCCGGACCGCCCGACTGGGCCTGCGCACCGCATCAGGCTGTACCGGGCCGGTGCCGACGAACTGTTGGGCGTGCTCGCCGCGTCACCGCCGGAGTCGGGGGACCTGGCGCATTGGGAGGCTCCCGACGAGTGGATCGACGACGGCGACGTGCTGCTGATCGGCGAGGGGTCCGACGAGCGGCGGCTGCGGGCCGTTGCCACTCCCGGGCACACGCGCGGGCACCTCGTATTCGCCGACGAGGCCGCCGACCTGCTGTTCTCCGGTGATCATGTACTGCCGAGAATCACTCCGTCGATCGGGTTCGAGCCCGATCCACCCGCCAGCCCGCTCGCCGACTTCCTGACGTCGCTGGAGCTGGTGCGTTCCCGGCCCGACGCCGCGATGCTGCCCGCCCACGGGCCGGTGGGCATGCGCGTGCACGAGCGGGTCGACCAGTTGCTGGCCCACCACAGCGCCCGCCTCGATGCCACACTGGCGGCTGTCCGGGCGGGGTGCAGTACCGCTCACGAGGTCGCTGCCGTGCTGCCGTGGACGCGCCGGGCTCGGCGGCTGGCCGACCTGGACCCGTTCAATGCGATGCTCGCAACCCTGGAGACCGCCGCTCATCTGGACGTCCTGGCCGAGCGCGGTGCGGTGAGTCTGGAGGAGCAGGACGGCCGGGCCCACTACACTACGTGATAACGATTCACGCGCGGTAGACGTTGGGGCCGGTGCGGCTCCGCCATTCGATCGTACGCTTACCGCCATGCGGCGGCAGGGCATCGTTCCTCGCGCGGGGCTGATCCTCGCAGCCTTCGGGATCGTGCTCGTCGGCGTCATCAGCACGGGCGCCGTGACGTTTCCTGGAACCGGCCCGACCGTCACTCTGACGCAGGCCGCCTCCGTCGACTGCCTGGCCGCAGGCCCCTACCGCACGCCGGATCCGGGCAGCGTCGGGCTCCCCGACGGGCTGGCGCTGTGCCGCAGCGGCCCGCTCACCGTCACCGAGCCCGGGACCGTCCTCGACGGCTGGGACGTGCGCGGCGGCATCGTCGTCGACGCGCCCGACGTCGTCGTGCGGCGCAGCCGGATCACCGGCGACGGCACCCTCGGATACGGCATCACGACGACCTCCGCGGGCTCGGTGCGGGTGGAGGACACCACGCTGGTGGGTGACTTCCCGGAGGCCGCGATCGGTGACGACCGGTGGACCGGTGAGCGCATCGAGATCACCGGTGCGACCCACGACGGCGCCCGCCTCGGTAGCGGTGCCCGGTTGCGGAACAGTCGCGTGCACGACTTCGCGGCCACCCGAGCGGACGGCCTGGTCGTGCGCGGGTCGGGGGGCGACATCCTGGTCGAGGACAACAGGATCGAACTCGGTACCGGGACCGGCAGTGCGGTACGGGTGGCTCCGGGTGAGGCCGGCGCCGACCGCGCGGTGGTGATCCGCGGGAACGTGCTGTCCGGTGGCCGCTACACGATCTACGAGGACGCCGGCGGCATGATCGACGTGCGGATCACCGGCAACCGGCTCCGCCGTGACGCCGAGCTGGGCCCGCTCCGGGTGTCCTTGCGTGCGGTCCTCGCCGAGAACACCTATATCGACGGCGGACCACTCCCCGGGCGATAGGCCCGGAGACACGCCCGGGACCCCCCCGTTGGCGTAGATCACCTCGACCGTGCAGACTGGCCGACACAACAAGATCCGGGCGCCTGCCGCAACAAGAATCACGGTGCAGCGCCCGATTGCAAGCAGCAGGCCGCCACGGCGCGAGGACGTAGGGGAAGACGATCCTCGTCGACGTTGGAGGTCTGCAGTGAATGCACGCGGCGTGGTCTTCGTCCACTCGTCGCCGACTGCGGTCTGCCCGCACGTCGAGTGGGCGATTTCCGGCGTACTCGGAACCAAGGTGTCATTGCAGTGGACGCCCCAACCCGAGGTACACGGTCAGATGCGTGCGGAATGCACGTGGTCCGGTCCGGTCGGGAGCGGTGGCGCGCTGGCGGGCGCGCTACGGGCCTGGCCGATGCTCCGTTTCGAGGTCACCGAGGAACCGACCGCGGGCGTCGACGGTGAGCGGTTCTGCTTCGTCCCCACGCTCGGGCTCTGGCGCGGGCGCACCAGCGCCAACGGCGACATCGTGGTGGGGGAGGATCAGCTGCGTACGGTGCTCGCCGAGGTGTCGGCAGGCCAGGTACCGGACCGCATCCACGAGCTGTTGGGTACCGCATGGGACCAGGCGCTGGAGCTGTTCCGCCCGGCGGGTGACGGCGCGCCGTTCACCTGGCTGCACCAGGTCGGGTAGCCCGGAGGCCCTGATGGGGCAGACTTCCCCCGTGGAGACATCGGGAGTACGCGCGCCGCTGATCGTCGCGACAGTGCTCGGGCTTCTCCTGGTGTCCGGTGGGACCCTCGCGTGGCTGAGCTCCGGGACGCCGGTTGTGGCCGGGGCGCCGTCCGGTTCCCCGTCGGCCGTACTGCGGGCGGGCGCGGGCTCGCACGTCGTGCAGCTCAGTGCCGACGCGGCTGCGCATCCCGATGCGGTCGCCGTGCTGGTCCAGTTGCAGCGCCACTACGACGCGATCAACAACCGGGACTACGTGGCCTGGAGGAGCACAGTGGTGGCGGAGCGTTCGGCCGCCCTGCCGGAGCCGCGATGGCGCAGCGACTACGCCAGCACCACGGTCGGCGCGATCCGGATCGACCGGATCGACCGTGCCGGAGGCGCGCCCGGCACCGGTCTGCTGGTCATGGTGCGGTTCGTCAGCACCCAGGCCGTGGCGGATGCTCCCACCCAGTTCCCGGCCGAGCGGCTCTGCTGGCGCACCACATTGCCGATGACGCCGCCGGCGGACGGAGCGCCGCCCCGGCTCGAACGCACCGGGGGCGGCAGCTCCGTCGCCGAGGTCTGCTGAGACCAGCCTGTCGCGGACTACGCCTTCGTGAACGCGACGGCCACGTTGTGGCCGCCGAACCCGAAGGAGTCGCACACCGCGGCGGTCAGCTCGACCTTGCGCGGCTCGCCGGACACCACATCCAGCTCGACGCCGGGATCGAGATCGTCGAGGTTGAGCGTCGCCGGGATGATCCCCTCGGAGATCGAGAGCATCGTGATGATGCTCTCGACGGCACCGGCAGCCCCGACCAGGTGCCCGAGCGCCGACTTGGGTGCCGTGAGTAGCGGGTGGTCGCCCAGTGCCTTGCGAATCGCGCGGGTCTCGCCCACGTCGCCCGCCACTGTGGAGGTGGCGTGGCAGTTGACGTGGCCGATATCGCCCGCGTCGAGCCCGGCGTCGCGCAGCGCCGTGGTGATGGCCCGTGCCTGACCCGATCCCGCGGGATCGGGGCCGGTGATGTGGTAGGCGTCGGAGGTGATGCCGAATCCGGACACGCGGCCGTGCACGGTGGCGCCGCGGGCCGCGGCGAACTCGGCACGCTCCAGGATCATGATCCCGGCACCCTCGCCGAGCACGAACCCATCGCGGTTCACATCGAAGGGCCGCGACGCCTTCTCCGGGTCGTCGTTGCGCTGGCTCAGCGTCCGCGCCTGCACGAAGCCGGCCACGGTGATGCCCGTGATGCAGGCCTCGGCGCCACCGGCGATGACGACGTCGACCTCCCCTGCGCGCAGCAGCCGCACCGCCCACGCCAGTGCCTCCGCGCCCGACGCGCACGCCGAGACCGGCGCGTGCACCCCGCCGCGGGCGGCGTACTCGAGCCCGACCCAGGCCGCGGGCCCGTTGGGCATGAGCATCGGCACGGTCAGTGGGGAGACCTTCCGCAGGCCGGAGCTCTCGAGCAGGTCATCCTGGTCGAGCAGGGTGACGGCGCCACCGATCCCGGTGCCGATCACGACCGCGAGCCTCTCGGGCTCTACCTGCGCATCGTCCCCGGGCCCACCCAACCCGGCGTGCGCCCAGGCCTCCTTGGCCGCCACCAGCGCCACCTGCTCGCACCGGTCCAGCCTGCGGGCCTGCACGCGGGGCAGGATCTCGGTCGGTGAGACCGCGAGCGGCGCCGCGATCTTGACGGGCAACTGGTGCCGGGTGACCCACTCGTGATCGTCGTCGTCGATGCGACGTCCCCGCCGAGCGGGGTCGTCGCGCCGAACCCGGTGACGACGACGTCGATGGTGGAGGCGGTTCTCATGGCGCCCTTACGGGGTAGAATGCGTCGGCGCTGTTCAGGGCGCCTGCGCGGGGAGAAGTGTGTTGGCTCACTGGTTCTTCGCGATGTAGTCCACCGCGTCACCGACCGTCTTCAGCTCAGCCAGCTGGTCGTCCGGGATCTTCACGCCGAACCTGTCCTCGGCCTGGACGGCGATCTCGACCATCGACAGCGAGTCGATGTCGAGGTCGTCCACGAACGACTTGTCGGCGGTCACCTCGGAGGTCTCGATGCCGGCGACCTCCTCGACGATCTCCGCGAGGCCGGTCAGGATCTCGGTGTTGTCAGCCACGATGCTTCTCCTTCTGGTGGGGATCTCGGGGTGAGTATCGCCGAGTGATGACGCGGTGCCGATCAGGGGCAGATGACTACCTGTCCCGCATAGGACAGGCCCGCGCCGAAGCCCACGAGCAGGACCGTGTCGCCCGACCGCAGCCTGCCCTCGGCCCGCATGTGGTCCAGTGCCAGCGGAACCGACGCCGACGAGGTGTTGCCGGAGTGCATGATGTCGTCGGCCACCCGCATGTCGTCGCGGGCGCCCTTGGCGCGCAGCTTCTTGGCCACCGCCTCGATGATGCGCAGGTTCGCCTGGTGCGGCACGAACACGTCGATGTCGGCGGGGGTGAGGCCGGCGAGCTCGATGGCGCGCAGCGCGACGGGAGCGACCTTCGTGGTGGCCCAGCGGAACACCGCCTGGCCCTCCTGGTGCAGGGCATTGTTCTCCGGCAGCACCCGGATGGCGTGGGACATGTCGCCCGCACTGCCCCAGGCCACCGGGCCGATGCCGACGGACTCCTCGTCCGGTGCGGCACCGATGACGACGGCTCCGGCACCGTCGGCGAAGATGATCGCCGTGGAGCGGTCGGTCCAGTCCAGCCAGTCCGAGAGCTTCTCCACACCGATCACCAGCGCGTTGCGTGCGGACCCGGCGCGGACCAGGTCGGCGGCGGCACCCAGGGCGTAGCAGAAGCCGGCGCACGCGGCGTTGAGGTCGAAGGCGGGCGGGTCCGGGATTCCGATCCGGTCGGCGGTCTGGGCCGCGGCGTTGGGGATCGGATTGGGCATCGTGCAGGTGGCGACGATCACGGCGTCGATGTCGGCGGGGGTGAGCCCGGAGTCCTTGACCGCACGGGCACCCGCGTCGGCGGCCATGTCGACCAGCAGGGTCCCGTCGGCGACGATGTGCCTGCTCTGGATGCCTACCCGCTCGCGGATCCACATGTCGTTGGTGTCGAGGGTCTTCGCGAGGTCGTCGTTGGTGACGATGTTGTCGGGCTGGACGCTGCCGAGCCCGAGCAGGCGTGCCCCGGGGGCCGCCGGCGGTAGCTGCAGCCGGGCGCTCATGCCTGGGCTCCAGCGTGCTCGGCGATGAGTGTCGCCGCTCTGTCCATGTCGTCCGGGGTCTTCATTGCCACGCTGGGGGTGCCCTTCAGTTCGCGCTTGACGAGCCCGACGAGTGTCCCGGCGGGCGGGAGCTCGATTACCGCGGTGACGCCGAGCTCGCGCAGCGTGGCCATGCAGGAGTCCCAGCGGACGGGGCGGGTGACCTGTGCGACGAGGCGGCGCAGGGCCTCCGCACCGCTGGTGATCACGCCGCCGTCGGCGTTGGACAGTAACGGCCGTGACGGGTCGGCGGGGGAGATGCCCGCGGCGTGCAGGCGAAGCGCGTCCTCGGCCGGGGCCATGAACCGGGTGTGGAACGCGCCGGCGACCGGCAGCGCGATGACGCGTGCCTTCTCAGGCGGGTTCGTGCCCAGCTCGGCGAGCGCGTCGAGCGGGCCGGCCGCGACGATCTGGCCGGCGCCGTTGCGGTTGGCCGGGTCCAGACCCAGCTCGGCGAGCCGGGCGAG
>JBKJPD010000305.1:0-3046 GCA_046595345.1 Pseudonocardia sp. | reverse complement strand
GTTCGAGCCGGCCAGCAGACATCCGTAGGGCAGGCCCCACGCGTTGGCGTGGAACATCGGCACGACGGGCAGCACGACATCGCGCTCGGACAGGGCCGCGCCGTCGGCTATCAGCGTGATCAGCGAGTGCAGCACCGCGGACCGATGCGAGTAGAGGACGCCCTTGGGGTTGCCGGTGGTGCCCGACGTGTAGCACATGGCGGCCGCGGTGTTCTCGTCATCGATGACGAACTGGCCCTGATGAGGCGTGGCCGCGGCGAGCAGCACCTCGTAGTCGTGGACGCGCGGGTCGTCCGGGATCGGGACGTCCGCGCCGTCGTCGATCACGATGTAGTGCCGGACGGTCTCGAACTTCTCGACCAGGGGCCACAGCAGCGGCAGCAGTGACCGGTCGACGAAGACGACCTCGTCCTCGGCGTGGTTGGCGATGTAGACGAGCTGCTCGGGGAACAGCCGGATATTCAGGGTGTGCAGTACCCGACCGGTGCACGGGACTGCCATGTAGAGCTCGAGATGGCGGCCGGTGTTCCAGCAGAACGTGCCCACCCGGCCGTCGGGGCTGACGTCGAGCGTGTCGAGGACACCGGCGAGCCGGCGTACCCGCCGTGCCCAATCCGCCACGGTGGTGGTGGTCTCACCCACGGCCTCCGCTGTGATGATCGACTTGTGACCGAAGTACTGCTCGGCGCGGTGGAACACGTGGGGCAGGGAGAGCGGCCGGTCCTGCATGAGTCCGAGCATCGGGGCTCCTGAACGGTGTGTGCTGTGGGTCAAGAGGGGAAGCTACTCGCCGAAACGGGGTGTTCACCACGGTCACCACGGACGTCTGTGCCGTTAAGCTCATCTCCCATGCCCCCCGACCAGGCCGCCGCGGTGTGCCTCGATGTGGGATCCACCTGGACGAAGGCCGTGCTCGTGTACCCCGACGGGACACTCGCCGGGTTCGCCGAGCACCCCACCACCGCCACCGACGTGCTCACCGGCATGGACGCGGCGGTACGGGCGGTCTCGGCCACCTGCCCGGGCGAGCCCGCCGGGAAACCCGAGCTGCTGGCCTGTTCCTCGGCAGGTGGCGGGCTTCGGCTGGCCGTCGTCGGCTCGGAGCGCCTGGTGACCACCGAGGCGGGTCATCGCGTGGCCTGCTCGGCGGGCGCGCACGTGGTGCACGTGCACGCGGGGCCGCTGGAGGTGGCCGACATCCGGGCGCTGCGCGGCGCCCGGCCCGGCGTCGTGCTGCTGCTCGGTGGTGCCGACGGCGACGACCCGGCCGATCTGCTGCACAACGCCGCGCGCCTCGCCGCCGCCCGGATCCGCTACCCCGTCGTGCTCGCCTGCAACTCCGCGGCCCGCACCGACGCCCTCGCCCTGCTGCGCGCCACCGGCCGCGACGTGGAGTCCTGCGACAACGTGCTGCCCCGCCGCGGGGAGATCGTGCCAGGACCGGCCAGGGCCGCTCTCGTCCGGCTCTACCAGCGCCACGCCGTCGGTGGGCGGGGCCCCGCTGCCGCCCCCCGGTTCCGCCGGCTGGTGCGGGTGGCCACACCCGATGCCGTCGGTCAGGCCGCCACCGAGCTCTCCCGCATCTGTGCCACCCGGGTGCTGGTCGTCGACGTCGGGTGCACCACGACGGACGTGCATTCGACCGGGGGTGTGCGCACCGTCGAGGGCGATCTCGGAGTGCGCTCGGCCGCTGGCGGTGTATTGATCGAGGGCCAGACCGAGGGGGTCGTCGACCCCGTCGAGGCCGACCTGCTCGGCCCGACGGTCGCCCGGATGACGAGCGAGATCGGCTACCTCCCGGGCAACCCCGGCAGCGCCGCGGAGGACCGCCGCATCGCTGCGCTGGCCGCGGTGATCGCGGTGCGCCGCCATCTCCGGGCCCACACCGACGCCGGCCGTGACGTGGGTCTCGTCGTGCTCTCCGGCGGGGTGTTCCGCAGGCGCGACCCGTGGGGTGGGCTCGCCGCCGTGGAGGCCACGCTGCGAACCGACCCGATGCTGGCGCCCATGTTGCGCGGGGTGCGCGTCGTCGTCGACCTCGACTTCACCGTCGCGCCCGCGGGGCTGCTCGCCGCCCACGGGCGCACGGGCGCGGCCGAGACGCTGCTGCGGGACCACCTGCTGGGATAGCGCGCACACGGTGCCCGGCCGAGCTGTGGCTGAACTCGCGCCGGTCCGAGTTGACAGCACCACCTCCGCTCGTCACGCTGGGAGGGCAATGGCATTGCCGATCCTCGAGAGGCGCTGCGACGGACGAGGTCCGCCACGCTCGAGGACTCCGGGCCATCGTGAAGGGCGCCTTCCGTTCCGGAGGCAGCCCCACCCAGTTCGCACCCTCCGGGCGGCCACGGCCCCATTCTGTCCAGCAGTGCTTTACGAGGAGGCGTTACATCCCCATGTCCGTCGACACCGCGACTGACCCCACCGGCAAGCTCCAGAACCTCAACGGCATCGACTTCGCCGTCGCCGATCTCAGCCTCGCTGAGTTCGGCCGCAAGGAGATCCGGCTCGCCGAGCACGAGATGCCCGGCCTGATGGCGCTGCGCCGCGAGTACGCGGAGGCGCGCCCGCTGCACGGTGCCCGCATCATCGGCTCGCTGCACATGACCGTGCAGACCGCCGTGCTGATCGAGACCCTCACCTCGCTGGGCGCCGACGTGCGCTGGGTGAGCTGCAACATCTTCTCCACCCAGGACCACTCCGCCGCGGCCACGGTCGTCGGACCCCACGGCACGCCGGAGGAGCCCAAGGGCGTGCCGGTGTTCGCCTGGAAGGGCGAGTCGCTGGAGGAGTACTGGTGGTGCACCGAGCAGCTGTTCCTGTTCCACGACGAGAACGGCGCCCTGGTGGGCCCGAACATGATCCTCGACGACGGCGGTGACGCCACCCTGCTGATCCACAAGGGTGTCGAGTACGAGAAGACCGGCGTCGTCCCGACCGTCGAGGACGACGACCTGAGCGTCTCCGACGAGTACCGGATCATCCTCGGCACGCTGCGTCGCGCGCTCGCCGACGACCCGAAGCGCTGGACCACGGTCGCCGACGG
>JBKJPD010000019.1:0-5186 GCA_046595345.1 Pseudonocardia sp. | reverse complement strand
AGTGGGCGGCCTCCGGAGATCGACGAGATCGACGTCGTGGTCGCCACCCTGTCCGATGACGGCCGTCCGCCGGCGCACCTGGGAGTGACGCACTGGTCGGCTCGGCTGCTGGCTGCGGAGTTGAAGATCTCCTTCGCCTCGGTGGCCCGGATCTGGCGTAAGTGGGACCTGCAGCCGTGGCGCAGCGAGACGTTCAAGTTCTCCACCGACCCGGAACTCGACACCAAGATCCGTGACGTCGTGGGGCTGTACATGAACCCGCCGGAGAACGCCGTGGTGGTCTGTATCGACGAGAAGTCGCAGATCCAGGCCCTGGACCGGACCGCACCCATGCTGCCGATGCGTCCCGGGCTTCCTGCCAGGGCGACCCACGACTACCGCCGAAACGGCACGACCACCCTGTTCGCCGCGCTCGAGGTCGCAACCGGCCGGGTCGAGCAGCTCTGCCTGCCGCGGCACCGCCACCAGGAGTTCCTGCGGTTCCTCAAACAGGTCGCGAAGGCCTACCCGCGGGTGAAGCTGCACGTGGTCTGTGACAACTACGCCACCCACAAGCATCCTGCGGTGAAGGCGTGGCTGGCGCGCAACCCGCGGATCACCCTGCACTTCACGCCGACGTCAGGGTCGTGGCTGAACATGGTCGAGATCTTCTTCGGGATCATCACCCGCCAGGCAATCCGGCGCGGAACCTTCGGCTCCGTCCGCGAGCTGATCGAGGCCATCACCGGTCTCATCAACGGCTGGAACGACCGCTGCCAGCCCCTTATCTGGACCAAGGACGCCGACACGATCATCACGAAAGCTCACCGTAAACCTACTTCCAACACGCGCCACTAGTCGCCGTCCTCCAGCGCGTCCCGCACCGCCACGAGCTTGGCCGCGGCCTCCCGCACCTCCGTGTCAGGATCGGAGTCGGCCACCACGCCGCACCCGGCGAACAGCCGGGCCACCGGGCCGTCGAGCTGCGCGCACCGCAGCGCGACGCCCAGCTCGCCGTCGCCGTTGCCGTCGAGCCAGCCGACGGGACCGGCGTAGCGCCCGCGGTCCATGCCCTCGAGCTCAGTGATCAGCGCGACGGCCGCCGCGCGAGGCGTGCCGCCGACGGCCGCCGTGGGGTGCACGGCTGCGGCGAGCTGCAACAGGGTGGCCGGGGCGTGTGGCAGCAGGATGCCCGACACGTCGGTGGACAGGTGCGACACGTTGTGCAGGGCGATGACCTCGGGCACCGCGGGCACGGTGAGCTTCGCGCACAGCGGGCGCAGTGCGTCGGCCAGCGAGTCGAGGGCCAGCTCGTGTTCCCGACGGTCCTTGCCCGAGCTGAGCAGTCGCCTGGCGAGGTCGTCCGCACCGGAGTCGGCGTCGGGCCAGATCGTGCCGGCGAGCACGCGGGACTCGACGCGACCGCCGCGGCGGCGCACCAGCAGCTCCGGGGTGGCCCCCACCAGGCCGTCGACGGCGAATGACCAGCAGGTGGGGTAGCTCCGGGCCAGGCCGCCGAGTAGGAAGCGGGCGTCATGCGGGGCGTCGCCGATGGCGAGCAGGTCGTGGGCGAGCGCGGCCTTGTCGAGCTCACCGGCCTGAATGCGACGGACCGCCTCGACGACGGCGCGGCGGTAGCGGGCGATCGGGAGGTGGCCGTCGGCGTAGCGCAAGGTGCCGCTCGCGCGCACCGGGCTGACGGCCCGCACGGCCGAGGGGCCGTCCCCGGCGGTGAACTCCGTGATCCATGCCTGCCCGTCGCGGCGCCCGACGATGACCCGGGGCACGATGAGGACCGAGCCGGGGGAGTCGTCGGCGAAGGTGAAGCTGGCGAAGGCCACCGGCCCGGTGCCGGGCACGTCCACCTCGTCCTGGACGTCGAGCCGGTCGGCGAACGAGCGCCACCAGTTGTCGGCGGCGGCGAAGCGGTCGGGACCGTAGGTGGTGAAGCGCGCGACTTCGCCCCAGCCGACGAGGCCGTCCGATTCGCGGACCCAGGACAGCGGGTTGCGATCGTCGGGCAACAGGTCGAGCAGCCGGCCCGGGTCGTCGATGAATCTGGTTCGCACGCCCAACCCGGTTGTTTGAGGGGCGATCGTCACCTGTTCGAGAATAGGAGCCCGAGGAGCCGGGTGCGCGCCCGGCCCGGGAGGCGCGGGCCACACCGTCGATTCCACCAGGCCTAGGATCCAGTGTCGTGACTAGTCGAACCAACGGCGGGGTGATCGGCGAACTGCGGGTGCTGGTTACGCCCGTGGGCCGGGCGATGTCGCGGCGGCTTCCCGAGATCGTGGCGGGGCTGGCCGTGCTGGTCACCGTGCTCGCGGGGTTCGCGCTCGTCGGGGCAGCCCTCGACGACCGCGCGATCGCGGCCAACCCGGCGCTCGCCCAGGCCGACGTGCTCGAGGGGTCCACTTTCACCCGCACGCTGGTCCGGTTCACCGTGGCGAACGGGGAGTCGGTCGTGCCCGAGGGCGGCGTCTTCTACCCGAGGGGCCTGGCGCCGGGCAGTACCGTCGCCGTCGAGTACGACGTGACGGCTCCCGACCTGGTGCGGGTGGCAGGGCGCAGCGCCGTCGACGGTCTGCTGCCGCTGGGCGCCACGGTCCTCCTCACCTGGCTGGCACTGGGCCCCCTGGCCTGGTGGCTGCGCCGCCGCCGCGAGGCTGACCGCGACACTGTGACCACGACACTGTGACCTGATTTCGAGGCGATCGCGGAGATCACCGGTCAGCCGTGCTGGTGGGTCCTGCCTCGCGGCTCGGCGCCGTGATCCCGCGCGCCCTGCTCCTTCTGGGGCGGGTGGCCAGCGCGACGCCCAGCACCGCCACCACCATCCCGCCGATCGCGAGCGGCCCCAGCGTCTCGCCGAACATCACCAGCGCCATCAGCGCGGTGATGCCGGGCACGAGGTAGAAGTAGCTCGTGACCTGCGCCGCGGCGCCCCGGCGAAGCATCAGGAACAGCAGCGACACCCCGCCCCCGGTGAGCACCAGCACCGACCAGGCGAGCGCCCCGAGAAGCTGCGGTGTCCAGTCGAAGCGGAACGACTCGAACGCCAGTGCGAAGGGCAGCGTCACCAGTATCGCCGCCACGAACTGCACCACCTGCCCGGTGCGCAGGTCGAACTGGGGGCAGAAGCGCTTCTGGTACAGCGTGCCCGCGGTGATCGCGAACAGCGACATCGTGGTCAGCCCGAGGGTCAGCGGGGTGAGCCCGTCGGTGGTGAGCTTCGTCGACACGACGAGCGTGACGCCCGCGAACCCGAGCAGCAACCCGCCGACCTGCAACCGCCCCAGCCGATCCCCGAACAGCCCCGCTACCACCGCGGTGAGCACGGGTTGCAGGTTCACCACCAGCGCGGCGATCCCGGCCGGCATGCCCGCGGCGACGGCTGTCCAGACCCCTCCGAGGTAACCCGCCTGGATCCCGATCCCCGCCACGGCGAGGTGCAGTGCCTGCCGTCGCCCCGGCCACCTGGCGCGCGCGACGAGTGCCAGAACGAGCATCAGCACCACGACACCCGCGTAGCGGATCAGCAGGAAGCTCAACGGCTCCGCGTACGGTGCGGCATACTTCGCGACGACGAACCCTGACGCCCAGATGACGACGAACAGGACGGGTGTGGCCCGTACGGCCGCCGGGGACAAGGCCGCCGGGGACGTCCGTGTCGTGGTGATATCCGACCCTAACCCGCGAGCCGGTGCGGCTGACCCTGTGAGACGTCCCACCCGACCTCGCGGGTGGGTGGCCGCTCAGTCGTCCGCTCGCCACCACCGGAGCACCTCGTCCAGCGCACGAGGCACCGCGACGATCATCACGCCGGTCGGTAACGGGTCGGGCCGCCCGTCACGGTCGACGATGACGGCGCCCGCCTCCGCGGCCAGGCACGCGGCGCCCGCCACGTCCCATTCCCGGTAGCTGTCGAGGACTGCGGCGACGGCGTGCCCGAGCGCGACCTGGGTGATCGCGAGCGCCGAGGACCCGAGCACCCGCACCCCGGCGTGCGCGGCGGTGGCTGCCCGGACGAACCCGGGCGCCCGGTCGAGGGAGAGTTCGGCGCAGACCAGCCCTCCGGCCGGGCTGCGCGTCACGGTCCGGACCGCGGCGCCGTTCGCGCGCATTCCGCGACCCCGTGCAGCGGCGTAGATCTGGGCGCGGCTCGGGTCGGCGATGACCCCGACGACCGGCCCGTAGGAATCCACCAGCGCCAGGCTGTAGGCGCACCAGGGGAATCCGGCCACGTAGTTGGCGGTGCCGTCGACCGGGTCCACGACCCACCGGTACGGCGCGCTGTCCGCCCCGGTGTCGGCGCCGTACTCCTCACCGACCACCGGGACGCCGGGGAACTCCGCCGCGAGCACGCGGCGGGTGTGCCGCTCCAGGGTGCGGTCGGTGTCGGTCACCCAATCGAAGGGGTTCGCCTTGGGGCCCGCACCCGACTGGTGGTCGCGGCCTGCGGTGGCCGTGATGACCTCCGCCGCGTCGTTGGCCAGCCGCCCGGCGACCTCCAGAGCGCGTGAGAGGAGGCCCGGCTCCACAGGGGGAGCGGAGATGTGCTGCTGGACCGTCATAAAGCCCTAGCGTTATCGGGTCCGGTGTCGTCGGCGCAACCCTGAGGTGTCGTGTCGCGGATCACCGGGCCAACTGTGTGGTCCTGTTCGTGACCGGCGCGGGGTGTTGTCCCCATGTTCGGCGATCTGTCAACCGGGCGACCACCCGCCGGACCGCGGCTGGGGCACCGTCGGGCTGTGCGAGTCGCCATTGTTTCCGAGTGCTTCCTGCCCGTCGTCAACGGCGTCACCAACTCGGTGCTCCGGGTCGTGGAGCACCTCACCGCAGCTGGACACGAGGTGCTTGTGATCGCACCCGGCCTCGACGGCCCCACCGAGTACCGGGGAGCGCTCGTCGTCCGGATCCCCGCCGTCGACCTTCCTGTCGTGTCGTCGATGCCCGTCGGGATGCCGAGTCGCCGCGTGCTGACGGCACTGCGCGCGTTCGCCCCCGACGTGGTGCACCTGGCCGCGCCTTTCGTCGTCGGCTATCGGGGGCTGGCGGCTGCGCGCAGGCTCGGCGTCCCGACCGTCGCGGTGTATCAGACCGACGTCGCGGGCTTCGCGGCGTCCTACGGGCTGGGTCTGACGGCCCGGGCGGCGTGGCGCTGGACGTGCCGGCTGCACGGCCAGGCCGACCGGACGCTGTCACCG
>JBKJPD010000136.1:0-11247 GCA_046595345.1 Pseudonocardia sp. | reverse complement strand
AGACCCCCCGCCGCACCGAGGCACTCCCCCAACGCCAACTGTGCCCAGGTGCGCCGCCGGTCATCCCGGCGCCGTCCAGTAGCGGCGATGGTCGTGCAGGTAGGTGGCCAGCGGCGTCGCCGGTCGGCCCAGGAGCCGCGGCACCGTGTCGGTGATGTGCGCGGCCAGACCTACCCGGGCGATGAGGTTGATCAGTAGCTGCACCGTGACGTAGCTCCCGGGGAACCCGTGGCGCAGCAGCGTCCGGCGATAGGCCAGCAGCGTCGGCGGCTGGTAGGTGATGGGCCGGCCGAGCTCCACGGACAGCAGCGATGCCACCTGGTGGTAGTTCAGGGCGCCGGGCCCGGTGAGCGTGTAGGCCGCACCCACGTGCGGCCCGGGGTCACCGAGGACGAGCGCGGCAACCGCGGCGACGTCCCGCGTGTCGACGAAGCTGGTCCGCCCCAGCCCGGCGGGCACCCGAATCGCGTCGTGGTCACGGATGTCGTCGCGGTAGGCGGTCTGCAGGTTCTGGGCGAAGAACGCCGGCCGCAGGAACGTCCATGCCATGGTGGATGCCCGCAGATCCCGCTCGACCGCCCAGTGCGGCATCACCCGGTTCACCCCCATCACCGACAAGAACACCACCTGCTCCACGCCGAACCGCTGCGCAGCCTCGACGAAGGGTGCGAGGTACCGGGTGGTGTCGGAGATCGCCGGGGGACGCATCAGGAACACGCGGGTGATCCCGTCGAGCGCGGCCGGGAACGTCTGCGGCCGCTCGAAGTCAAGCGCCCGGCATGGGACGGCGCCGCCGAACCGGCTCGGGTCCCGTGCCCCGGCCACCACCGGCGTCCCGCGTTCGGTGAGCAGCGCCACCAGCGGTGCCCCCACCGTCCCCGTCGGCCCGGACACGAGCACAGTCACGGCGCGGCCCGCCGCAGGAACGCGCTCACCCGGGTATCGCCGACCACCCCGCGCTGCACCGTCGGCTCGGCAGCCGCGCGCCGGCCGCCCGCTCCGCCAGGACGTCGACGGTGTCCCCCCACGACATCGGCGGCCCACTCGGCTGTGTCGCGGGCACAGTTCGACGGATCGACCCCGATCGCGCCGCTGCCGTCGCTGATGGCGTCCATGATGACAGCGTCGCGAGGCGGCCCGCCTGAACCCAGGGCCTCATGTCCAGAACATCCGGGACCAACGGCCCCACCCCCGCGGGAACGACGTGCACCGCAGCGCGGGCTACGGGAGGATGCCGCGTTGGTAGGCGCGAACGAGACGGCGCGGGACCATGTGGGGGCGCCCGTCGACGACGACGGGCACCAGATCGGGCGGCGTCGCCTTCCACTGGGCGCGGCGGCTGCGGGTGTTGCTGCGGGAGGTTCGACGCTTGGGGACGGCCATCAGTGCCTGCTTCCGCAGCGTCGGCGGCGGGGGTGGTGGTCGGGGTGGATCCCGGGTTTCATGCCTGATCCTCCTGGTGTCGCGCGGGCTGGTGTCGTCCATGCGCGGGTTGGGGCGTGATCTGTTCGCAGGGGTCGGCGTGCCACGATCCGAAGGGGTCCGGAAAGCGTCGCCACGTGTGCTCACCCGCAGCGAGCTCCTGGTCGGTGAGCAGGGCGTCCCGAAGCCCGCCGTCGATGATCTCGGGGTCGGCGTCGTGGACGAGGATCGCGAGCTCCTGGGCACGGTCGCCCCAGCGGTCGTGCCAGCGCAACGACGCCGCGACCTGCCGTTCGGGGTCGGCGTGCTGCCACGCCGTGGTGTCGCCCGCGGCCAGCCAGTCCCCGAGGTGACCCATCTGCAGGCTGCCGCCTGCAGATTCCAGCCACAGTGCGGCGGCGGGGCGGGTGGCCAGCCAGATCCGGCCGCGCGTGCGCACCACGCCGTCGAGCAGCAGGTCGATCGCTGCGTGCAGCCGCCCGGGATGGAAGGGCCGGCGGGCGGTGAAGGTGACCAGGTGCACGCCGTCGTCGGCGTGCAGCGGTGGCTGCCCACGCAGCAGCGCGGCGTGTGGCGCGTCGGGTCGGCCCCGGCGGGCGTCGGGGGGGAGCTGGTCGAGCAGCACCCGACGGTCCAACTGCTCCAGCGGCAGACGCGGCGCAAGCGGCGCGAGCCGGGCGAGCACGGCGTTCGTGCGGGCGAGCCGCCCCGGGTCGGTGGTGCCGGCGTGGACGAGCAGATCGGCGAACTCGGCCTGCTCGACGACCAGTTGGGCCTGCATACGGTCGTCATCGGGATACCGGTCCAGCCCCTGCTCGGCGACCCGCCGGGCACCGGTGGCGTCGGCGAGCCAGCTGCCGGTGTCCAGGACTGTGATCACACCGCGCAGCCGCACCGCGTCGGTGACCGGCACGCCGTCGAGCGGTTCGTGCAGCACCGCCGAGCACACCTGCTCGGGCTCGAGCCCGGGGTCGAGGTGCAGCACGATCCGGTGCACCTGGGGGCGTCGACCCAACTCGCGCAACAAGGGTAGGACGTCCTCGCGCAGTGTCCGGTGTACACCGGAGTCCCCGACTCCAAGGACTGTGGTGTGGTCGGCGCCCCCCAGGCGCAGCCGTCGCCGCACCTCACCGCCGAGCTCCGCCGAGCGCAGGTCGTGGTGCATCACCACGGTCCCCGTCCCGGTTCCCCGGATGAGGGCGATGACCCGCTCGACGCCCTGGGCAGCAGTCGTCGTGACGCCGCCGGCGATCACGATCAGGTCCGCCCGGTCGACATCCCTCGGGTTGCCGCCTGCCATGACTCCTCCTCCCACGCGCCGATACCTGCTACCGTCAACCTATCTGATAACGACTGTCGTTATCAACAAAGGGGTGTTCATGGCTCGCTCGAAGGACCTGCCGATCGTCACGACTGCGCCGCCGAGGCCCGCTCGGCGTCCGGACGGCGAGCGGGTGACCGCCGGCGCCGAGGGGTACACCCTGGTGCTCTGCTCAGCACCTGCCTGCGACACCGCGGTCGAGGGACCGGACCGGACCACCGCCGCGATGAGCGACTGCGTGCGCTCCAGCCAGCACGGGGTCCTCGTCGTGTCCGGGTGCACCCTCGGCTCGGTCGCCTGCCGGCTCCGACCGTCCGGGCCGCTGGTGCTGGTGCAGCCCTGCGACGTCCATCGGCGCCCGACCGGCCCCGCGATCCGGGTCGGACCGCTGCGCACCGACGACGATCTCGTCACCGTGCAGAACTGGATCCAGGCGGGCCGGCTCGACCCCGCACTGCTCCCGGCGCATCTGATCACGGTGCACCGCACGACGTGTGCGGCGACGACCAACTGAGGGCCGTCGTCGTCCGACCGCCCAGGTGATCATGTCGGAACCGGAAATGGGCGGTAGCCGCGGTCGCGTGAGCCCACCCCGTGCGCCGCCGGAGACCGGCACGCGCTCACCGTGCCGCCGCATCAGCCGACCAGACAGTCCCGGAACCCGCACTCCAGCTCGGTGCTGTCGAGGTTGCGGCCGATGAACACCATCCGGTTGCGCCGCGACTCCCCCGCCCGCCATGGCGCGCCCAGCTCACCGCCGTGCAGCATGTGGACACCCTGGAACAGGTAGCGCCGATCGTCACCGGCCAGGTTGAGCACCCCCTTGCTGCGGAAAAGATCCGGACCGCGGCGGAACAACAGCTCACCCAGCCACTGGTTGAGCCGGCGCACGTCCACCACGCCGTCGGCCTCGATGCCGACGCTGGTGACGCTCTCGTCGTGCTGATGCTCCGCGTCCGGGTCCAGGAAATCCGGCTCGTCGACGAGGATCGCGGCGAGGTCGAACGCCCGGACGTCGAGCACCTCGTGTATCGCGATGTCACACAGCACCGCGGGCAGGATCCGCACCTGTGAGTTGATGGAGCGGATGGCCCGGACGACATCGACGATCCGCTCGTCGTCTGCGAGATCGGTCTTGTTCAACACCACCCGGTCGGCGAAGGCGATCTGTTCGATCGCCTCGTTCGCCACACCTGCAGGCTTGGAATCCGCCAGGTGCGGGAGCACGTGACCGGCGTCGACAACCGTCACGATCGCGTCCAGCCGCAGCTGCGAGCGCAGCAACTCGTCCATGAAGAACGTCTGCGCCACCGGCACCGGATCGGCCAGCCCGGTGGTCACGATCAGGATCGCGTCGAGGCGATCGACGCGCTGCAGCAGCGCGCCGAGGATGCGGATGAGGTCACCGCGCACGGTGCAACAGATGCAGCCGTTGTTCATCTCGAACATCTCCTGCTCCGCGCCCGACACCAGCGCGTCGTCCACCCCGACCTCGCCGAACTCGTTCTCGATCACCGCGATCCGCATGCCGTGGCGTTCGGTGAGGATCCGGTTGAGCAGGGTGGTCTTGCCGGACCCGAGGAACCCGGTGAGCACCGTCACCGGGATCCGTCGATCGTCGCACGTCGACGGGAAGGCCTGTGAGGTCATCATGGCGCCCAGTAGACCCGAGTCGATAATCGTTTTCAAATAGATCAGGGCGCATGCGACCAGGGCGCCGGGCGTTTCAGCCGGTCAGCCGATAGCGGATCAGCCGCGAGCTGTTTGCCACCACGGTCACCGACGAGGCGTTGTGCAGGATCGCCGCCACCACTGGCGACATCGCCCCGCCCGCCGACACGAGCAGGCCGACAGCGTTGACCGCGATCGACATCCCGTAGTTCTGCCGGATCAGCCCGATCGCGCGGCGGCCGAGATCCCGCAGCTCCAGGAGCTTGCGCAGGTCGTCTCCGGAGAGCGCGACGTCCGCGGTCTCCACGGCCACGTCGGTGCCACCGACGCCCATCGCGATCCCGATGTCGGCCAGCGCCAGCGCCGGCGCGTCGTTGGTACCGTCACCGACCATCGCGACGGTGTAGCCCTGAGCCTGCAGGCAGCGAACGATGTCCTGCTTCTCCTCGGGCATCACCTGGGCCCGGAAATCGTCGATACCCAGTTCGGCGGCCACCGCGGCGGCCGTGGTCGGGTGGTCACCGGTGAGCATCACGATCCGCCGGACACCGTCGGCGCGCAGCGCCTCGAGTACCTCCCGCGACTCCGGCCGCACCGTGTCCCGCAGCGACACCAGCCCGACGAGCCTTCCGTCGACGGCGAGCAACAGGGGCGTCTCCGTGGCCTTCCGCAGCCGCCGCACCCAGTCGTGGGCCTTGCGGCTCACCGGCACCTTCTGCGCCTTGAGCAGCTCGCACGACCCGATGAGCAGTACCCGCCCATCACTCTGCACCCGCATGCCCTGACCGAGCAGCACCTCGCACTCCTCGTGCGGTGGGATCGCGATGTGCCGCTCCTCGGTGGAACGGATCACCGCCTGCGCCAGCGGATGCCGCGAGTGGATCTCCGAGCTGGCCGCGTACGCCAGCACCTGTTCCGGCGACCAGCCGTCGTCGAAGGACACGACGTTGGTGACGACAGGACGGCCCAGGGTGAGCGTGCCTGTCTTGTCGAACACGAACGCGTCGACCCGCCCGGCCGCCTCGAGGTGTGCGCCCCCCTTGATCAGGATGCCGCGCCGGGCCCCGTTGCCGATCGCGGCGCTGATCGCGGTCGGCGTCGCGAGCCCGACCGCACACGGACAGGCCACGAGCAGCATCGTCATCGCGCGCCGGACGTCGCGGGTGACAAGCAGCGTCAACACCGCCAGAGCGAACGACGTCGGCACGAAACGCCGGGAGAAGTTCTCCCCGACGGTCTGGATCGGCGCCCGGTCGGCCTGCGCCTGCTCGACCCGTTTGATGATCCGCCCGATCGCGGTGTCCCGCCCGACGGCGGTGGCCCGCACAACGATCCGGCCGCGCAGCAACACCGAGCCGGCGTGCAGCGGCATACCGGGCGTGACGGTGACCGGTAACGTCTCGCCGGTGATCGCAGCCTGGTCGAGCACCCCGTCGCCGTCGACGACCACTCCGTCGACGGGCAACACGACGTGCTCGTGGACGATGACCTCGTCGCCGATCACCAGGTGGTCGATGTCGACCTCGATCTCGGTACCGTCCATCAGGCGGGTCCAGGCGCGGGTCTGGGTGCCGGTGAGCAGCTCGGAGATCGCGCGGCGGCTGCGACGCAGCGTCAGTTCCTGGAGGTACTCACCGATGTTGAGCAACCACAGCACCGTCAGCGCTACGACGTTCTCCCGCAGCACGAGACTCGCGATCGTGGCCACCGACACGAGCGCGTCGGTCCCGACCCCCCGCCCGCCGGTCAACGACCTCAGCGCGCCACGCAGGAACGGGTAGCCGGTGAAGATCGTGACCCCGGTGGCGACGATGCGACTGGTCGGACCGAGCATCGGCGGGCGGCGCAGCCCGTAGCGGCGCACCCCCAGCGCCGCCAGCGCCACACCGCCGGCGACCAGCCGGACAAGATCACCGTTGCGCACATCGGCCGAACGCGGGGAGCGCGCCGCGGTGGCCTCCGGGTCGGCGCCGAGTCCCTTGTCGATGGCCTCGAGCAGCTCGCCGCGATCGCACCGATCGGGATCGAACCAGACCACCACGTTCCCGGTGCGCGGGAAGGCGTGCACCTGGCGCACGCCGGTGACGGCGTCAATCGCATCCTCGACGGCCACCGCGAGCGCCGGACTGCGCCGCAGAGCTGGGGCCACGAACCGGGCGCGCCCCGCCGCGTCCGACACGCATCGGACCGACATCGGGCCGGCGACCACGGAAGCCGTCACGATCAGTGGTCGTGCCCGTGTCCGGCAGGACCACCGGGGACCGGTGCCTGCTCGCCGATCTTGTCCCGGGCCTCGGCAACGATGTCGGCGGTGGCGAGCCGTGCCTTCTCCGCGCCGGTCTCGGCCGCCCGCGCGCCGCGCAAGCCCAGGGCCGTGACGGCGACCGCGGTACCGCGAAGCACGTTCGAGCCGACGACCTTTTTGACACCCTCGAGCGCCATCGCCCCCGCGATCCCGGTGGCCACCAACGAGGCAGCCTTTGCAGCGAACACGCCCAGCACCATGAAATCTCCCATCGAAGGCCGTCGCCGGCGTCGTTGCAGAGAGTACCAACAGTGTTCATCGGCCCACAGTGGACATCCGTGGCACTGCGGTTTATCAGGGCCTTACCTGCGCCACCCCGGCTGTGTCGTCGCACGGCACATCGCACCGTCACCCGCGGCACCGCCGAGTGATCGAGTGGTCGAGCCCGGTGACGACCGGGAGCGCTGTCCCTCGGCGCCCGTCACAGGCTGATCACCTGGTCGGGCATGTTTCCCGCGAGTGCGGTGTAGAGGTCGGGGAAGCACCCGACCTGCACCCCGGCGACGGTGTCGCGGACCGTGCACTCGCCGGGTTCGGTACGCCCGGTGCCATCGGGCGCGCACCACCGCGGCTCGCCGGCCGCCAGGCCGCGCTCGAGCGAGCACATGTCGCACATCATCAGCAGCATCCCGCTCTGCTCGGCCTGCTTGGCCAGCCGCTCCCCGACCGGATCTCCCGCACGCAGGGCCCACACGTTGTCATCGAAGAAGAACATGCCCACGACCTCGACGCCGTGCGTGCCCGCCTCGAGCTGCGGAAGGATCATCTGCGCCAACTTGTAGCTCGACGCACGCGGGCTGGTGAACACATAGGCGACCTTCATGGCAACTCCTCGGTATCGGGTCAGGGCCATCACCGTATCTCAAATGATAACGACAATCATCTTCGGTACTGTCGGGTGTGCGACCTTCCCGGCCGGAGCGGGCGACGGGCTGGCCTGACCCAGGATTTGCGGCGGGCGCACCGGGCCGAGATCGTGAACCGCATGGCCGACCATGAACCTTCCGAGCAGGGCGAACCTTCTACGCAGGCCGAACTTTCTACGCAGGGCGAACGTTCTACCCAGGGCGCCGGCGAAGCCGAACACGACGGTCCGGACGACCCCCGCGCCCGCTGGCGGGAGATGCCGATCCGGATCGACCCCGGGACGTGGGTCGCCGAGCACGATGTCGACCCGGTTCCCGGATCGGTGGCCGCCGCCGAGGCCGACCGGGAGCTCCGCGAAGCCCGAGGTGTGCTGGAACGGGGATTCTGAACCTGGGTGAAGGGACGGCGAGCGATACGCCGGCTCGGGGTTGATGCCGGCGTAATGTCCTGGGATGCGCCGGTCCCGTCCCGTGGTCGTGACGGACATGCACGAGCCGCTGATCGTCGTGCACCGCCGGATGATGCGAACCCGGCTCGTACTCCTCGGGATCTGGCTGGTCGGCTGGGTCGTATCCGGGTTGCTCTACCGCACCGGCTGGCTGGCCACGCTGATCCTGCTGGCGAGCGGTCCGGGGGTGTGGCTCGTCGTCGTGATAGTCACCGAACGGCGCCGCCCGGGTCGCCGCGAGGCGGTCAGCCCGCGGCGCCGGGCGCTGGAGCCGGGAGCACCTGGCGAAGGAGCAGATCGGTGACCGGCACGCCGTTGCGCTCCTGCCGTACCTGCCACTCCCGCGGATAGCCCAGCGACGACTCCACGAACCGCACCCCGTCCTCGACGGTCACGCGCGGGATGTGCAGATGTCCGTAGACCACCGCCGTGGCGCGGTAGCGCACGTGCCAGTCGGCGGTGGCCACCGAGCCGCACCACAGCGCGAACTCCGGGTAGCGCAGCACCCGCGTCGGGAGCCGGGTGAGCGGCCAATGGTTGACCAGAACGGTGGGCAGCAATGGGTCGCACGCGTCGAGGCGGCGTTCGCTCTCGACGATCCGCGCCCGGCACCAGTCGCCGCGGGTCGGGTGGGGATCGGGATGGAGGTGGTGCTCGTCGCTGCACACCACGCCCGCCGCATACGCAGCGGCGAGACCCTGCTCGGAAGTGGTCGTGCCCTCGGGCAGGAACGAGTAGTCGAACAGCGTGAACAGCGGCGCGACCGTCGCCGGGCCCCCTGCGCCCCCCCAGACCGGGAACGGGTCCTCCGGGGTCAGTACGTCGAGCCCGCGACAGATCTCCACGAGATGGCGGTAGCGGGCCTCACCCCGTAGCGGGACCGGGTCCTTGCCCGGTGTCCACAGCTCGTGGTTACCGGGCACCCAGATCACCCGGGTGAACCGGCTGCGCAGCAGTTCCAGGACCCATGCGACGTCGGCCACGAGGTCGGCGACGTCGCCGGCGACGATCAGCCAATCGCCGGGATGGGTCGGGCGTACCTCTTCGACGACGGCCCGGTTGGCCGGGTACCGCACGTGCAGGTCGCTGACGGCCAGCAGCCGCGATTGCATCACGAAGCAGTCGTACCGGACGTCGATCGCCACATACACTGGCACCCTGGTGTAACCGGCGGTAACATCAAATCCGGGACGGCACGGGAGGTCGACGATGACGGGTAGGACGGGCGTGCGGCAGGCGCTCCGGTGGGGCCTGCGGCACGGGCTGGTCCGGCGGGCGCTGGGTCAGCGGGTGAAGGCCGGTGAACTCGGCGCCCGGCTGATGATGGACCGCGAGTTCATCGCCGATCCGTACCCGCACTACGACGCCCTGCGCGCGCAGGGCCGGCTGATCGACACCGGCGTCGTACTGACCACGGCGCACCACGACCTGTGCACCGCGATCCTGCGCAGCCCGGACTTCGGCGTGGTCGGCGGCCCGAGCGGGCGCGCACCTGCGGCGTTGCGTTACGTGGTGCGCGCGGCTGGTCGCGGGCCGCTGGGCCCGGTGGAACCGCCGTCGATGCTCTCGGTCGACGCACCCGATCACACGCGCTACCGCAAGCTCGTCAGCAGGGCTTTCAGCGCCCGCGCGGTGGTCTCCCTGCGCGCCCGCACCGAGCAGATCGCGGCGGAACTGCTCGACGGGATGGACCGGGGCACCACCGCCGACCTGATCGCCGACTACGCCGCGCTCCTGCCCGCCACCGTCATCGCCGAGATGCTCGGTGCACCGCTGCAGATGCGACGCCAGTTCCTGGAGTGGGGCGCGGGCGGGGCGCTGTCGCTCGACGCGGGACTGACGTTCGCCGAGTTCCGGCGCTCCGAGCGCGACCTGGCGGCACTGCAGAAGTGGATGGTCGGCCACTTCGAGCACCTCCGCCGCGAGCCCGGCGACGACATCCTCTCGACATTGGTGCATGCGCAGTCCGAGGAGGGACGGCTCAGCGAGGACGAGCTCACCAGCATCGCGATGCTGCTGCTCGCCGCCGGGTTCGAGACCACGGTCAACCTGATCGGAAACGGGGCGGCGCTGCTGGCCGCCCATCCCGAGCAGCTCGCCGTGCTGCGCAGCGACCCGGCCGGATGGCCGAACGCCGTGGAGGAGGTGCTGCGCCACGACTCCCCCGTGCAGCGCACCGGGCGGATCGCACGCCGCGACACAGTGGTTGCGGGCGAACGGGTGCGCGCCGGGCAGATCGTGGTGCTGCTGCTCGGCGGGGCCAATCACGACCCGGCTGTGTTCGCCGACCCGGAGCGGTTCGACGTCACGCGCACCGACACCGGCAACCACGTCGCGTTCTCCACCGGCATCCACTACTGCCTCGGCGCCGGGCTCGCGAAGATGGAAGGTGAGGCCGGGTTGCGCGCACTGTTCGACCGCTTCCCCGACCTCGCGCTCGCAGGTACTCCACACCGGCGCCCGACGCGCGTGCTGCGCGGATTCGACGCAATGCCGGTGCTCCTGTCCTCCGCCACCGTCGAGGTGTGACGTGTCCGGCACTGCCGAGCACCACACCATGACCCGGCATCCGGAGATCCACCAGGGACAGGAGTTGACGACCGGGGTTGGTCAGCGGGTGGCGAACGCGAGCCCGTGCGCGTGCTGCTGCTGACGACCGGAGACCAGGTGGTCGATGCTGAACCGGCCCGGCCCGGTGGCGGCCAGTGCGATGAACCCGGCGCCGATGACGCCGACGAGTTCCCAGCCGCCGTTCTGCACGAAGACCCCGTGCGGGATGTGCACGAAGATCGCCGCCCCGCCCATGATCACGAGCATCAGGGACGCGATCAGCGGGGTGAGCGCTCCCACGATGATCAGAATGCTGCCGACGAATTCGACGACGGTCACGAACGACGCGGACACGATCGCCAGCGGGATGCTCATGTTCTGAAAGCCCTCAGTGGTGCGACCGATACCATTGATCATCATCTTCTGGTAGCCGTGGGCGAACATCACGACGCCGAGGATGACGCGGGCCAACAGCAGTGCTAAATCGGCGAAGGGAGCGGGAAGGGGGCGATTCATCGGGGCCTCCAGGACATATGTGATTGAACTGACTCGATAAGCAACGGCAGTCAACACGATGGAGGTAATGTTTGACCTCCATTCGGTCCATCCCGCGGCGGCCGAACGCGCTGATGCGACGAGCAGTCGGATCAGTTCACCCGCAAG
>JBKJPD010000001.1:0-2609 GCA_046595345.1 Pseudonocardia sp. | reverse complement strand
GGTGGGCGGCCTCGATGCGGTTGCGGACACCCAGTTTCGTGATGGCCGTGGAGGGGTGGTTGCGGACCGTGCCCTCGGCCAGGAACAGGCGGGTGGCGATCTCGGTTCCTGCCAGGCCGGTGGCGGCAAGGTGCTCGACGCGGGCGTTGTGGAACTTGTCGGCGCGGGCCGTCGAGGTGCCAGGAGCGCCCTGGGAAGTGGTGGCCACGGATCGTCTGTCGACGATCTTGCCCCGCTCCAAGGATGTGACTGTCAGCGGTAAATGGCGGTGTTCTGGCACCGAGACGTGGAGTTTCGGTTGTCCCGCCGGAGATCCCGTTCTGATGCTCGCCACGGGGGCCTTGTGAGCTCGAGGCAACAGGCCGAGGTGGGCGTCACGCGTCGCCGGAGGAGCGGACGGCGGGATTGCTGCCGGGGAGGACGGTTGTTCGGATGTTGAATTCCATCGCGACGTCGAGCCAGAGGCGGAGCTTTTCGTCGGTGGACACCAGTTCGGCGTCGACATGGAGCCAACCCGGCCCCATGTCTCGACCGGCGCCCATTTCGGCGGGACGTGCGCCGTGGTGGGCCACCAGCTCCGGAGAACGTCGCGGGTCGACGCGCACGAGCAGGTCGCCGGCACGGCGGACGTTGACGATCATCTTGTCGTTGACCATGAACGACAGCCCGCCGAACATCCTGATCTCGCGGCTGGACGGCTCCGTGGTGAGCATGGCGCGGACACGGTCCGCGGTCTGCCCGTGATCAGTGAGCACGCTTGCCCGCGGTTCAGGACTTGTTCGGCGGCACGAAGGACAGCCGGTCGAACACCAGCAGGTTCTCCACGATCATCCCGTCGCGCACGGTGAAGTGCTCGGCGGCGAGCGCGGAGGTGGTCGCAGCGGTATGGGGATAGTAGAACAGCGCGACGCGGTCGTCGTCAGCAAAGGTCGCGACGTCGCTCAGGCCGGTGAGAGCCGGCGCGAAGCCGGCCAGAAACGCCCGGTAGGCGTCCTTACCGTTCAGTTCCTCGCCTGGTGCTCGGCACACGACGTCCTCGGCAACCCGGCTCATGGCTCGGTCGATCTCGCCGCTGGTCCACGCTCGGTGGTAGTCCAGGACGGTCTCGAGTGCGCTGCTGGCGGTTGATGGTGCTGTCATCGGCGGGCCCCCGGGTGGGTTCGGTGGGAAGGGTGGGTGGTGGGCTGATCGATCGGTCGCCAGTCGTCGTCGCCTGCGTCACCGCCGGTCGCGACGATCTGAAGCCGCGGCAGGAAGTGGGTCCATCCGTCGGCGTGGCCGCCGCGCTGGGTATCGGGCAGTCCGCTGTGTACCAGGTCAACCCGGGTGCCGGAGGCGATCTCGGTGAGCCGGAACTCCACGGTCGACGCGTCGGGCGGAAGGTCGCTGCTGGCGGCGACGCCCCAGGAGACGACGACGCGGTGCGGGCGTTCGACATGTATGTAGTGGCCGCGGATGGCGTGGCCGGCGATGTCGACGGCGAAGGTCCCCCCGGGTTCAGGACAGAGGGTGGCGTGCTGCCCCATCCATGCCGTCATCCCGGTCTCGGTCACCAGGTAGTCGAAGACCCGAGCGCGGGGTGCCTTGATCTCGATCGAGGTCGTGTACTCAGCCATCGGCTCGAAGGCCTTCAGCTGCGAGGTCGGACTCGACGGCGGCCTTGAGCGCGGTGAGCCGGTCGGGCCAGAACCCGTCGAGGTAACTGCGCACTGCGGCCAGCCCGTCGGTGCTCACGGCGAACAGGTGGCGGGTGCCCTCACGGGTGCCGCGCGCGAGCCCAGCCGCGTGCAGCACCCGTAGGTGATGGGAGGCCACCTGTTGGAAGAGGCCGATCTCCTCGGCGAGCTCTCCGACCGCGCGCGGCCGGTCACGGACCGCAGCCAAGATCGCCCGGCGGTTGGGGTCGGCCAGGGCACGCAGCGCCAGGTCGAGGTCCGGGGTGGGATCGACGCTCATGTGTTCCTCTCCGGGATGATCGAGGAGAGGCTAGCACAAACCGAAACTTGTACTCACAGTAATTTGTGCTCGGTGATTCTCCCCGGACGCGCTCCCCGGGAGTCCCGGAACCTTGGTTGTGGGACACCACCACCCGGACCGGTCCCCCGCCGGCAACGACGCTGGTCGCGCCGCCCCGAATGTCAGGTCCGCCGCGGCGTGTCGCGCGACTGCTACGGACGTGATCATCAGTGCGGTCCGGGCGTGGATCTGGGCTGTGCGCGGGTCTCGACCGCGAAGCAGGACCTCGACCGGCAGCTGCACGCGCTCGGCGAGGTCGGGATCGCGGCCGAGCGGGCGTTCGTGGACAAGAAGTCCGGATCGACCACCGACCGGCCCGGGCTGCGCGCCCTGCTGGGTTACGCCCGCGACGGTGACGTGATCGTGGTGCACACCCTGGACCGGCTCGGCCGCACCGTCCGCGACACCCGGAACATGATCCACGAGCTGACCGAGCGCGGGGTCGGGGTGCGCAACCTGGCCGACCCGATCCGGGTGGACCCACCCGGAGCAGCGGGCCGCGGTCCTGGCGCGGCGCCATAGCGACGCCGCGGAGCTGGGTCGCCGGCAGCGCCGCGCGAGCCGGCGCGCTGCTCCGGGTGGGTCCACCCGGA
>JBKJPD010000566.1:0-5039 GCA_046595345.1 Pseudonocardia sp. | reverse complement strand
CGCGAGCCGCTGCTCTCGGCCTATGTCGGGTACTGGGTGGACTCGGCGGTCGCCGGGGGTGGAGTGATCACCGCGGCGGTGGCGCTCGTCGTCGACCACTGCTTCGGGCCGGCGGGCCTGCACCGCCTCGAGGCCACCGTCCGGCCGGAGAACGCGGCGAGCCTGCGGGTACTCGCGAAGCTGGGTTTTCGGGAGGAGGGCATGTTCCGCCGATACCTCGACGTCGATGGTGCATGGCGTGACCACCACTGCTTCGCGATGACGGCGGAGGAGTTGCCCCGGGGTGGGTTGGCGGGTCGCCTGGTCACTGAAGGTCGCGCTGAGTTGCCTTAGCGCTACTGAACGTACCCATTCGGGCGCTGTCCTCACCTTGCCCGCCACCGGCGCCCCCGACCGAACTTGGAGTGAACCTCGCGACCTCGGCGCGTCGATGCCTGATCGTTGCGTCGGCCTCACTACCGTTGGGCGGCGGACGCGATTTTCGGTGGGATCGGAATCGCGACCGGACTGCGCCGTGGGGGAGGAGGCAGCCGTGCCCAGCTCGATGATCTTTGCGTGCCTGGTGGTGATCTGGTTGCTCATCCTCGTCCCCGCGGTCGCGCGGCATCGGCAGGAGGTGGCGCGGCCCAGTGTCGCCGCCCTCTCCGGACGCGTGTTGGAGCGGCCCCGGCGGCGCCCGAACCTGGAGGTGAACGTGATGGACGACGTGCAGCAGTCCCGACCGGACGCGACCCGGACCGACCGCGAGGACGATCCTGTGCGGGTTCCGGCGGCGCGGCAGGACGGTGCCGACCGGTTCACCGCCGGGGAGGAATCCGCCGGGGAGGAACCCGACGAATACGCCGGGGAACTGGATTCCGCAGACCACCGCCGGGAGCGTCCGCCGCCCCGCTACCGTCCCGGCCGGGGTGGTTACGACGCGGAGGCGGCCGCGCTGGCGGCCGACGCCCGCTACGCGTTTCGGCAGCGGGTGGTGCTCGCGATGCTGGTGGTCGCGCTCGTCACCGGCGTGCTGGCGGCCGTCACGTTCCCCTGGCTGTGGTGGCCGCACGCCGCCGTCGACCTCGCACTGGTCGGCTACCTCGTCTATCTGCGCCGACAGGTGCGGATGGAGGAGGCGATCCGGCAGCGCCGTGCAGCACGGATCGTGGGCACCCGCCGCCCGACCGCGGACGAGGATCCCGATCTTGACGAGTGGGTGGGTCGTGGGGGTGCTGAGGCCATTCGGGACGACGAGCCCGTCGAGGCGCGGGACGAGTCGGCCGCAATTGATGATCCCGCCCGTCCCGACGACCTGGACCGGGAGGAGCCCGAGCGCGTCACCGGGATCGGGGAGCCGCTGTCCGAGTTCGCTGCCGCGGATGCGGAGACCGCTCTGCCACGCCGGCAGCCCGTCCCGCCGCCCCCGCTGCCACCCGGAACGGTGCTGGTCGTGGCCGACGATCAGGACCCGGATCTGCACGAACTCGACGAGCCCACCCGGCCCGACTACCGGCGTGCGGCGGGGCGTTGACCGGCTGATAGTGTTTCCACGCCTGCCGGTAACGGCGGGTACCGGGGCTGTGGCGCAGTTGGTAGCGCGGCTCGTTCGCATCGAGTAGGTCGCAGGTTCGAATCCTGTCAGCTCCACCCCGAGCACAGGCCCTTCCGTCACGGGAGGGCCTGTTGTCGTTTCGAGACCACCCCGCGCCGGTTGCCGATCGCTGTCCAGGATCGGTGTCGCCGATCGGTGCGGGCGGACCGGTCGCGGTGGGTGCAGGATGCGCTGCGTGCCGAGATAGCGTCGTGTCCTCGTCCTCGCGTTGCTGGCGCTCGTCGGGGGGCTGCTGGCCGGGTTGGCGACCGCCGATCCCTTCCATCTCCGGTACATCCGCTGGTTCACCGCAGGGTTGGTGCTGCTGACGCTCGTGCTGCTCACCGCGGCGCTGACCGCTGCGGTGAGCCGCGGGATCCTGAGGGTGCTCGTGCTGGTGACAGGCGGCGTGGCAGTGCTCGGCTGGGTCGCGTTGGTCTGGATCGCGACGGGGCTGAGCGGGCCGAGCCTGGAGGTGTTGCAGGTGGCCGAGGGCGGTCGCAGGCTCGTGGTGCTCGAGGGCTCCGCGGTGGCCCTCGAGCCGGTCTTCGCGGTGGTCCTGCGCAACGGCAGCGGCCCGTTCGAGCAGGAATCGGTGTTCTACCAGGGCGTCGCGGCGGCGCCGTCGCCCGTCGGGGTGCGGTTCGTCGACGCCGACACGGTGGAGGTCGCGACCGGTGGGGGCTGTCTGTACCGCTCGGAGGTGGAGGCCGTCACGCTTGCGGTCGAGCCGGTGCACCGGCCTCTGCAACTCGGCGTCTGCTGACCGGATCCCGTACAGGGTCGAATAATTCCATCTGAAAGCATTATGCTCGGTGCATGACCGAAACCCCGACCATGCCCGACGTCGACGCGCTGGCCGAAGCGGTTCGCGCGGAACCCAGTCCCACCAACTTCGGTCAGCTGTGGCAGAGCGTCTACGCGCTGGAGAACTGGTGGTTGGTGCCGACCGGTGACGCCGCCGATCCCCGCCCGATGGTCGGGGTGGTGGACGACCACACGTTCCTGCTCGCGTTCACCAGCGATCGCCACCTCCGGGACTTCGCCGCCCGCCAGGACGGACCGGCCGACAGCGACGGGGTGGCGGCGATGTCGATCACCGCGTCCGACCTGACCCGGCTCGCACCCACCCTGGCGGGACAGGGGATCGCCGGAATCCTGTTCGACCAGGGCGTGCACAGCTTCGTCGCGCCCATCGCCGGCCTGGAGTCGATGTGGTCGCAGTTCGGCGGGGACCGCGCTCGGGACACCGACGGTAGCTGACAGGTCCTGACCCGGCCGGGCAGTGATCCAGCCGGGCAGTGATCCAGCGTTCCCGGAGATGTCGGTTCCTGTCGCGCTGCCCACCGCACTCCGCGGGCACCTCCCGCGTAACGGGCGGCCGGACGGGTCTGCTGCTCGGGCTCGGCGCAGGCGTCGGGTTCGGGCTGTTCTTCATCGGGCTCGACGCCACCCCGCCCGATTCGGGTCTCTGGCCGCTGCTCGCGGGCCGTGCCACGTCCGCGGTGCTGCTGGGCTCGCTGGTCGTGGCCCGCCGATCGACCCGGGCGGTCCTACCCTCGCGGCTGATGATCATCAGCGGGGGTCTTCGACACGACCGCCAACGTGGGGTTCCTGCTCGCCACCCGGGCCGGAGATCTCGATGTGAGCGCGGTAGTCGTGTCGCGCTCCGACTGCCGCTGCCGCGTATCGCGCGGCGACCATCGAGGTCAGCCGGACGGTTCCTCGGTGATCGTTGCACCGGCCGTCGCGGGCGCGCTCAACCCCGCCAGGACGGCAGCCAGAGCTGGGTGTTCCACATCCCCGCAGTGATGGGCAGGCCCGAGAGGATCGGCCACATCCAGGCGAAGTTGGCCACCACGGCCCCCACCCACAACCCGACCAGCAGCAGCCCGGTCTGTCGCCGCTCCCGCGATGCGCCCGCCCGGCCGAGGACCTCGCCCATCACGAGCACCGTGGCCAGCACCAGGAACGGTACCAGGGGCGTCATGTAGAAGAAGTACATCTGGCGGTCGATGTTGGCGAACCACGGCAGGATGCCCGCGCCGTAGCCGACGAGCACCGCACCGTAGCGCCAGTCGAATCGCGTGACGGTTCGCCACAGCGCGAACGCCAGCACGGCCGGCGCAGGCCACCACAGCGCCGGGGTGCCCAAGAGCATCACCGCGCTCACGCACGACGGCGCGCCGCAGCCGGTGACCTGGGGACCCTCGGCGTAGTAGTAGAGCATCGGGCGCAGACCCATCGGCCACGTCCAGGGTTTGGACTCCCACGGGTGCGCGCCCTGCGACTGTGTGGTCAGGCCGGCGTGGAACTGCAGGACCTTCCCGCTGTAGTACCAGAGCCCGCCCGCGGCGTGCCGGTCGATCGAGGTCTCGCTGGAGAACCACGCCCACCACGACGACAGGTACGCCACCACCGGGATCAGCGCGAGCGCCCACAGCGCGGGGGCGAGGTCGCGGACGATGGTGCCCCGCAACGGCTGCTGCACACCCGCGGCGCGCCGCGCCAACAGGTCCCAGACGACCGCGAGCACGGCGAACGCCACCAGCCAGTACACGCCCGACCACTTGACGGCGCACCCGAGCCCGAGCAGCACACCCGTGGCGAACCGCCACCAGCGCACACCCAGCCGGGGGCCGTAGACCGAGTCGCCCACCCGGCCCTCGGAGATCACCACCGCCATCCGGTCGCGGACGTCGTCGCGGTCGCGGACGAGGGTGGCGAACGCGGCCAGCACGAACAGGGCCGCGAAGGCGTCGAGCATCCCCATCCGGGACTGGACGTGCGACATCCCGTCGGCGATCAGCAGCACCCCCGCGATCCCGCCGAGCAGCGTCGAGCGGGTCAACCGGCGCCCCACCCGCACGACGAGCAGCACGCACAACACGCCGGCCAGCGCCGCGGCGGCCCGCCAGCCGACCCCGTTGTAGCCGAACAGCAGTTCCCCGAGCGCGATGAGCTGCTTGCCCAGCGGAGGGTGCACGACGAGCTCGAAGCCCGGGTTGTCCTCGACACCGCCGTTGCGCAGCATCTGCCACGCCTGCGGCACGTAGTGCTTCTCGTCGAACACCGGGGTGCCGCCATCGGTCGGACTGCCGAGCCCGATGAAGCGCACCACGGCCGCGACCAGCGTCAGTGCGGCCGTCACCAGCCAGCCGCGTAACCGGTCGGTGGGCGGGGGCGCACCGAGCAGCGCCGTCCGGTCCGGGGGCAGGCGGGGCAGCGCCGGGCCCTCGCCGAGCGGAATGTTGCCCCGTGCGTCGTCGACCGGGGTGTCGTCGACCCCGTGCAGGGGGCGATCGACGGTACGAAGGGCCACGGCACCGATCGTAGGCTGCGCGTTGTGTCCCCTGAGTTAGCGTCCCCAGAGCCGGCGTCCCCTGAATCGGCGTCCCCTGAATCGGCGTCCCCTGAATCGGCGTCCGCAGGGTCAGAAGTCGGCGCGGGTCGTCTCGTGCTCGCC
>JBKJPD010000557.1:0-3400 GCA_046595345.1 Pseudonocardia sp. | reverse complement strand
CTGAGGAGGTCAGGAGGGCGCGCGCGGCCTGTACGTCACCGGTGACGACCCGGGTGCGGCGCAGCACCCAGAGCGAGGCGCCGACCGCTACACCCCAGAACACCACGCCGGTCCACTCGTAGAGCACGGTCGCAGCGAACCCGACGGGTAGGAAGGCGATCTCCAGTTCGCCGAGATAGCCGGGAGGCAGGAACCGGGTGGACAGGTCGGCGAGCAGGTCGGACCAGCCCGGAGCCGGGGTGAACTGATCGCGGACCAGGTAGCTGCCGACGATGTCGATCACCGATACGGCCAGGAGCGTGCCGGTGAGGCTGATCGCCCAGCCGCGGTAGCTCTCCGCGGGCGCGATCACCCGGAATCGGCCGCGGGTGGCCAGCAGCAGCGCCACGATCGCCAGCGGCTGCAGCACGGTGATCACCACACCCGCGTAGAACTGGGCGTTGGTGGCCCCGCCGAAGGCGACGAGCCGCTCGGCGGGGGTGCTGGCGGTGATGATCGCCAGCACCCCACCGAGAACGGCGAACAGCACGTTGAGCCCCAGCGCACCCCACCAGGCGAACCGGCGGGCGCGGCGCAGCCCGTCGGCGAGTACGAGCAGCAGCAGCACCGGCATCACCGACATGATCGCCGGGCCGACCCCACCGAGGCGGAGCCGGAACTGCAACCCGAGACAGTCGTCCGCGATCCTGGGGTCGGCGCACACGGCCGCGACCGCCACCGGATCGGGGAGAGGGGAGAGCACGAGGAACCGCAACACCGACAGCGGGCCGATCGCGGTCCCGGACAGGGCCGCCACCAGCGGCCCCACCGCGGAGGCGGCGACGACCAGCGCCACCAGCGTCCGGGTCTCGGGGCCGGACGCGGCGAGCGACGGGCGCCGCATCGGGTGGCCCAGCAAGGCCGCTCCCAATGCCAGGCCGGCCAGCCCGGCGGCCAGCCGCAGGACGTCCTGCAGCGAGCCGGAGTACAGCGCCAGCATGACGAGCACCACGATCAGGACGACCCGCAGCCTGCGCCGCCACAGCGCACCCAGCCGGACACTGGCGCCGAGGGCGGCGCCGACCGCGGCCGTCGACGGTCCGACCGCGATGCCGGCGGCCAGCCGTTCCGACCACGGCTCGGTCGCGAGCGCGCCGACGGCCACCAGTGCGCTGCCGGCGGCCGCCCCGAGCACCTGGGTCAACACCAGGAGCAGGCCCGTGCGGCGTGAGCCGATCCTGCTCTCCAGCGGCGCGACCAGAACGAGCAACAGGAGGGTGGTGGCGATGTAGCTGATCAGGTTGGCGCACCACAACCCGCTGGTCAGCAGCGTCCACCAGCGGCCGGCACCGAGGGTTGACAGGCCGACGCCGATCGCCTCGCGAAAGTGGTGTCGAGGCCCGGTGAGCAGCGTGCCGGTGACGGCCCCGATCACCCACAGGGCCGCGATCAGCCCGATGGTGACGGGGGCCCGGCGCGCGAGCCGGATCACGACGCGCAGCGAGAGCGGGCCGAAACGGCGCGGCGGGCCGGGCGGCGCCGGGTTGGTGTGCCGGGCGTCGGTCGACGTCGTGGCTGACATGCTGGGGTACTCCTTGGATCGGTTCACGACGTCAGGCGCAAGCGGCCCGCCAGCCATGGAAGAGAAGTCTCCAACCCCGGCCCCCACACGCGCCAATCGTGCCCGCCGGAGAGCTCCCGATACACGACCTGTATCCCGGCCGCGCGGGCGGCGTCGGCGACGCGCAGGGCCTGCGGTCGAAAGGTGCCGTCGCCGGCGCCGGCGACGATCGTGGCAGCCGTACCGGGATAGCGGCGCGTCGCGAGCAGGTCGAGCGGGTTGACCGCGGTGAACGCCGCACCGTCACCGCCGAAGGCGGCCCGCACCGTCGCGGCACGGTCGCCGAGCGTGGGTTCGGCCTGTCCTGAGATGTCGATGAAGGTCGGGTACACCTGCGGGGCGTTGACAGCGAGCTGCAGTGAGCACGTCCCACCGGCCGATAGCCCACCGATCGCCCAGCTGGCCGGGTCGGGGTCGACCTGCAGTGTGGTGCGGATCCAGGCGGGGAGGTCCACGGTGAGGTAGGTCTGCACCCTGCCGAGGCGGGAGTCCAGGCACAGCGTGTTCGCGAACGCCGAACCGAGCCAGTCGGGGATCACGACAACCGGCGAGAGGCCGCCGTGCGCCGCGGCGAAACGGTCCATCGTCGAGTTGAGCCGCCCACCGTCGAGCCAGTCGCGGGGGTCGCCGGGCTGACCCGAGAGCAGCACGAGCACCGGCAGTTGGGCGCGCGGCGTGGTGAGGTACGCGGGGGGCAGGTAGATCCAGGCGGGTCTGGCCGCGAAGCCCGAGACCGGCGCCGGGACGGGGACCTCGGACACCTGGCCGACGAGCGGCATCCCGGCCGGTGGTTCCCATACCGCCGACAGGGGCAGCCCGGGCGGGCGGGAGACGAGGGTGAACGCCGCCGCCGAGACCTGGTCGAAGTCGACCTGGTTTGCCGGTGGCAGGCCGAGCGCGGTACGTATCGTCGGGTATGTGCCGTACCGGTTGTTCACCTGGTTCGCCGCCGCGAGGAGCACCAGCACCGCGGCCCCCGCGGTGAGGGCGCGCCGCATCCGGCCCAGGGATCGGAACACCGCAGCGGCCAGACCGACCCCGACCAGCGCCACCCCGATCGACCACCAGACCGCGGGGGGTAGCGGGTCGGGGAACGGACGGAGCACCGCGAGGCCGACCGTCGCGAGCCCCACCGCCACGGCTGCGCAGGCGACGATGAGCGGGACCACCCGGACGAACCACCGGCGGTCTCGACGGGCAACGAGCAATGCCAGCAACCCGGCGGCACCGCCGACGATCAGCGCGACCGGTAGCGACCCGCCGACCAGCGACCAGCCCAGCACGCGTTCACCGCCCCTTCGCAGCTCGCACCCGTGACCGGATCATGCCAGTAGACGCGCACCCGGGGCTCCCGCACGACAGTGGTCCCCATCGATCCGGACCGGCACCGGGCCGGGTCGGCCGCCACGCTCCCTCGGGCTCCCCCCGAGGCCGGGTGCAGGCGACCGGTGATGGGAGAATGCGCTGGTGGTGAACATGGTCGAGCGGCTCCTCGGCGGGCGGCCCGTGAGCCCCCACCAGCCCGGGGAGACCCGGCTGCGCAAGCGCGTTCCGCCTCAGGGCACGGCTCCTGCAGCAACCGGGGTTGCCCCGCCTTCTCCTCCCGCGGCCGGGCGTGTAGTCGGTCCGCGCCGCCCGCTCCGGCGCCGATCCCGTTCGAATGCAGGGCGCGGGTGAATGCATTCCAGCCGGCCAGGCTTCTGCGCAGGCCCTCGGTCGTGGCCGCGGTCGCGCTGGCCGCCACTGTGGTGCTGGTTGCCGGCGTGGTGTCCTCGGCCGCCTCGGAGCCGCCGTCGGGGT
>JBKJPD010000320.1:0-2916 GCA_046595345.1 Pseudonocardia sp. | reverse complement strand
GGCCGCTCCAGACAATCCCAGAATCGGCGGCTAGGTGCGGTTAGCAGCCTGATCAACGTGAGAAGGAATAGCGATATGGACAATCCCGACCCCACGATGAGGGTCGGCGCACCGGCGCCGAGCCCGATCGACGGCAACCCCGACGTCACCGGCCCCGACGTCATCGGCCCCGACGTCACCGCCCCCGACGTCACCGGCGATGACCAGCGGTCGACGACCGCCGAGGCGGAACCGTCATCGGGAGTGGCCGCAGCCGGCCGGACGGCCACCGACCAGGCATCCCCGCGCCGCGAGGACTGGCCCAGGCGGTGGCTCGATTCACCAGGACATCTCGATGTACTGCACCGGGCCGGCGCGGTCATCCTGGGTCTCGGGTTGTGGGTCTTCGGGATCCTCGGTCTGGTCAACCGCCTCGAGCTGTTCTCGACCACCGGCCAACCACTGCTCGGGCTGACCTCGAACGGGCTGCTGTCGCTGATCTCGCTGGTGGTAGGTGGGATCCTGATCGCTGCGGCGGTGCGGGGTGGGCGCACCTCTTCGACGGTCGCGGTCGTCATCGGGGCCGCCTTCATGCTGTCCGGGCTCGCGAACGTGCTGGTGCTGGACGGACCGCTGAACGTGCTGGCGTTCGGCATCTCCAACGTGATCTTCAGTCTGGTGGCCGGGGGAATGCTGCTGATCCTCGGCGCGTACGGACGCTTCACCGGACGGCTGCCCAGCGAGAACCCGTACCAGCGGGCGCGCCACGCCGGCAGGGGTGTGGCCAACGTCCTCCCGACGATCTACTCCCTTGCCGAGCACGTCACGGCCGTCCGTGAACTCGCTGACGCCGAGCGGGCCGTGGCCCGGCGCAGCGCGACACCTGCCCAGGTCATGGGCGTCAAGGCCGCCGGTCGGGTCCGTCGGGCCGAGGACCGCGTCGATGTCTGGCGATCCGACAAGCGTCAGCGTCCCTGATGCGTGTTCGGACGCTGCCGGCCGGCTCGACGTGCAGGATTTCGCCCGGGCCCGGAAATGGGACGCGGGGATGAAGGTGCGTGCCGGGGAAAGGTTCTCGATCACCTACCAGGCCGGGTCGGCGGGTCTGGATAACCTCCTCCGGTGAGCTCCCAACCAGCCTCCGACGTCCGCGCCCGGCACGCGCAGCTCGCCACCGAGGTGGCCGATCACCAGTTCCGCTACTACGTGCTCGACGCGCCCGTCCTGTCCGACGGGCAGTTCGACGAGCTGTGGCGTGAGCTGCTGGAACTGGAGGACGGGCATCCCGAGCTGGTCACGCCGGAGTCTCCCACCCAGAAGGTCGGCAGCCGCTTCTCCACCGTCTTCACCACACACGATCATCTCGAGCGCATGTTCAGCCTCGACAACGCCTTCGACGCCGACGATCTGCGCGGCTGGGCCGACCGCGTAGGGCGGGACGTGGGCGCGGAGACCGTGCACTACCTGTGCGAGCTCAAGATCGACGGGCTGGCGGTCAACCTGCTCTACGAGAACGGTCGGCTGACCCGCGCGCTGACCCGCGGGGACGGCCGCACCGGCGAGGACATCACCTTCAACATGCGCACGTTGGGGGAGGTGCCGCAGCGGCTCACCGGCACGCCCGGGTTCCCCGTTCCGGCACTTGTGGAGGTGCGCGGTGAGGTCTACTTCCGGCTGTCGGACTTCCAGGCTCTCAACGCCTCATTGGTGGAGGCGGGTAAGCCGCCGTTCGCCAACCCGCGCAACACCGCGGCGGGCTCGCTGCGGCAGAAGGATCCGCGAGTCACGGCGTCGCGGCACCTCAGGCTGATCTGCCACGGCTTCGGTAGGCGCGAGGGCTTCTCGCCGCAGCGCCAGTCGCAGGGCTACGACGCGCTACGCGCCTGGGGGCTCCCTGTCTCGGAGCACACAGTGGTGCTGGACGACATCGCCGGAGTCGTGGCCCACGTCGAGCACTGGGGCGAGCACCGCCACGACATCTCCCACGAGATCGACGGCGTGGTCGTCAAGGTCGACGAGGTCACGCTGCAACGGCGGCTCGGGGCCACCTCGCGCGCGCCGCGGTGGGCCATCGCGTTCAAGTACCCGCCGGAGGAGGCCACAACCAGGCTCCTCGACATCCTGGTCAACGTGGGCCGCACCGGCCGGGTCACGCCGTTCGCGCAGATGGAGCCGGTTGTCGTCGCAGGCTCCACGGTCGCGATGGCCACCCTGCACAACGCCGACGAGGTGCGCCGCAAGGGTGTGCTCATCGGCGATCACGTGGTCATCCGCAAGGCGGGCGACGTCATCCCCGAGGTGCTCGGCCCGGTCGTGGAGCTCCGGGACGGCTCGGAGCGCGCGTTCGTCATGCCCACGCACTGCCCGGAGTGTGGCACCGCGCTCGTCCGGCAGAAGGCGGGTGACGTCGACCGGCGCTGCCCCAACTCCCGCTCCTGCCCTGCCCAGCTGCGGGAGCGGCTGTTCCACGTCGCGGGCCGCGGGGCTTTCGACATCGAGGGTCTCGGCTACGAGGCGGCGACCGGCCTGCTCACCTCAGGGGTCGTGCAGGACGAGGGCGACGTCTTCGCGCTCACCGAGGAGGATCTGCTCCGCGTCGAACTGTTCCGCACCAAGGCCGGTGAGCTCTCCGCCAACGGCCGTAAGCTGCTGACCAACCTGGGAACGGCGAAGGACCGGCCGCTGTGGCGGGTACTCGTCGGACTCTCCATCCGGCACGTGGGGCCGACGGCGGCGCAGGCGCTGGCCCGGGAGTTCACCTCGATCGACGCCATCGAGGCTGCGGCGGAGTCCGCCGCCCGCGACACCACAGCGGCGGGTGCCGCGATCACCTCCGACGGTGCGGCGGAGGATTCCGGCGACGAGGCGACGCGAGCCGCCGCCCGCGCCCAGACCAAGGCCCTCGCCTCCGCGCTCGCGCCGATCGCGGGTATCGAG
>JBKJPD010000309.1:0-13025 GCA_046595345.1 Pseudonocardia sp. | reverse complement strand
GTAGAAGATCGCCACGTCGCCGGCACGCAGGCCCTCGTCGGTGAGGCGGTCGATCTCCTCGGAGACGAACCGAGCCTCGTCGCGCTCGTCGTCGGCGACATAGCCGACGATCCGCTCACCGTCGCCGGCGTCGGACCACAGGCGCTTGTCCTTGCGACCCTTGTTGTTGGTGATGACCGAGTTGGCCGCGGTGAGGATGGTCTGCGTAGAGCGGTAGTTCTGCTCCAGCAGGATCGTGCGGGCGTCGGGGAAGTCCTTCTCGAACTCGATGATGTTGCGGATGTTGGCGCCACGGAAGGCGTAGATCGACTGGTCGGAATCGCCGACCACGCACAGCTCCGCGGGCTGCGTCGATGCGTGCTCCGCGCCCGCTCCGCCCGGCGGCCCGGCGACGGCAGGCGCCACCAGTTCGCGGACGAGCACGTACTGGGCGTGGTTGGTGTCCTGGTACTCGTCGACGAGTACGTGGCGGAAGCGGCGCCGGTAGTACTCCGCGACGGCCGGGAGCCGCTGCAGCAGCGACACCGTCTCCATTATCAGATCGTCGAAGTCGAAGGCGTTGGCCGTGCGCAGCCGGGACTGGTAGGTCACGTAGACCTCGGCGACCTTGCGCTCGTACTCGTTCGTCGCACGCTCGGTGGCGTCGTCGGGGCCCAGCAGCTCGTTCTTGAAGTTGGAGATCTGCGCGGCCACCCCACGGGCGGCGAACTTCTTGGGATCGAGGTCGAGGTCGCGCGCGACGAGCCCGATCAGCCTGCGCGTGTCGTCGGCGTCGTAGACCGAGAACGCGGAGCGCACGCCGAGGTGCTGGGCCTCACGGCGCAGGATGCGCACGCACATGGAGTGGAAGGTCGACACCCACATCGCGTTGGCCCGGCGCCCGACCAGCGCGTCGACCCGCACTCGCATCTCGGCCGCGGCCTTGTTGGTGAAGGTGATCGACAGGATCTCGCCGGGGTGAACACCGCGCTCGGCGAGCAGCCAGCCGATGCGGTGGCTGAGCACGCGCGTCTTGCCCGACCCCGCCCCTGCCACGATCAGCAGCGGTGGCCCCGCGTGGACCACCGCATCGCACTGGCGCGGGTTGAGCCCCTCCAGCAGGGCCGCACCGCGGACGGTGCGGGGCTGGGCGGAGACCTGGCCGGGTAGTTCGAACAACGCACTCATCGTGGCTGTCAGGGTACCGCCGCCCCCTGGCAGCCTCCCCGATATGGCACACTTCGACCGTGCTTCTGAGCAGCAGGCGCCATCTTGAGCAGACCGAGTTCTACGGGCACCGGACACCGGTTCCCGTGGCCAGCTGACCAGCCCCCACGACGCCCCGGAGTCCTGACGGACCCGGGGCGTTTGCGCGTCACGGGCCAGGGCTCGGGCAACAGGAGGAGATCGTGACCGTGACCACCGACAATGCCGCCGGCCAGAACGCCGACATCCCGTCCTCGCGGAGCGACAGCGGAGCGAGCATCGCCTCGGAGGGCGAGATACAGACCCTCCGCATCGAGATCGACCAGCTCGACGCCGACATCCTCCGTCTGATCAAGCGGCGCAGCGAGGTGTCCCAGCGGGTCGGGGTCGCCCGGATGGCCGCGGGTGGCCCACGCATCGTGTACAGCCGGGAGATGGCGGTGCTGGAGCGCTTCCGCGAACTGGGCGCCGAGGGCCGCGAACTCGGCATGCTCCTGCTCCGCCTCGGCCGCGGGCGCCTCGGCGGCCGCTGACCGTCCACCCACATCCCCGCACCGTGGCACGCTGGTGACGTGGACTCCATCATCGGGATCGTTGCACTGGTCGTGGCCCTGGTCGGGCTGCTGGTCGCGCTGGGGCATGTCGGCTACCTCGCCATGCTCAACAGCGCCGCCAAACGGCGCGGGGCGGTGGGTGGCGCCACCACCGACTATGTGGCCGGACGCTGGAAGGTCGCGGGCGGCACGGCGGGCGTCGCAGCGTTGGGCCTGCTGCTGACCAACGGCGGTGTCCCGCTGGACATCCTCGGCCTGCTGCTCGGCGGTGGCGCCGGGATCGCGGCGAAGCAGGCGCTCGACACCACCCGCACCCGGTTCCGCAGCGGGTCCTGATCTCCCCGCCGTAGGATCCGGCGGTGTCCACGCCCACCCCCCCGCCCGCCGCCCATCCCGACATCGAGCGAGCCCTGGTCGTCACCGCCCATCCCGACGACGTGGACTTCGGCGCCGGCGGCACCGTCGCCGCATGGGTGCGCGCCGGCATCGAGGTCAGCTACTGCATCTGCACCTCCGGCGACGCGGGCGGTTACGACGAAACGCCCCGCTCCGAGATGGGCCCGCTGCGGGAGGCGGAACAGCGCGCCGCAGCCGCGGTACTGGGCGTCAAGGACATCCAGTACCTGCGCTACCCCGACGGCCGGCTGACACCCAGCATCGAGCTACGCCGCGACATCAGCCGCGAGATCCGCCGGGTCCGTCCCGACCGGGTACTCACCCAGTCCCCCGAGATCTGGTGGGAGCGCCTGGGTGCGTCGCACCCCGACCATCGGGCGGCGGGCGAGGCGGCGGTCGCGGCGGTCTACCCCGACGCGCGCAACCCGTTCGCCCATCCGGAGCTGCTGGCCGAGGAGAACCTCGAAGCCTGGACGGTGCGTGAGCTGTGGATGATGGCCGCCCCCGAGGAGCGGGTAGGCCATGTCGTAGACATCACCACCACCTTCGACGATAAGATCGCGGCGTTGCGAGCTCATGTCTCGCAGACCGGCCACATGGACGATCTGCAGGACCGCCTCCGCACCTGGGGCAGCGGCGTGGCCAGGCGTTTCGGGCTCCCTGACGGCAGGCTCGCGGAGGCGTTCCAGATCGTGTCGATCGGATGAGCGGTCAGTCACGCACGCCGAACGGAGATGCTCTGTTCGGGTGAACGATGACGAGCGGACACGCAATACTTGGTGCCGAGGTAGGTAATCCGGTAGACAGGCACCGATCTGTTACTCCAAGGGAGGATTCGCACCGTGGCCCAAATGGTGTCCCGAGGCGGAACGCACCCGGCCAAGGCCGGGTTCCTCACCGTCGCCGACCTGCTGAACCGCACGACGACGGTCCCCGTCCGGCCCTCCGATTCCGGCACCGGCCCGGCCGTCTCCGCCAGCAGCATGCTGAGCGGTGAGGCCCGGCCCTCCTACGCCGCCCTGCAACGCGGCCACCGGGTGGACGGTCGGCCTGCGAAGCCCGTGAAGCCCGGCCGGGCATTGCGCCGCAGCGCTATCGCCGCCGGAGCACTGCTGGCCGTGGGTTCGGTCTTCGGCGCGGCCTCGCTCACCGACACGCCGTCCTCCGGTACCGGGGATCCCGGCGTCGACACCGGTGCCGGCATGGGCCTGCTCGATCTCCCCAGCCTGGCACCCGCGTCGCAGCCCGTCACGGTGATCGGCCCGGCCGCGGTCACCAGCGCACTGGACCCCGGCATCGCACCGTCCACGCAGTGGATGCCCGTCGGGTTGCTGAGCGCCCCGCCGGCTCCGTCCCGGGCTGCCGCAAACACCCCCGGCACGACCTCCCCCGCAGCCCCCCGCCAGCCTGCTGGACCCACGGGCAGTGGAAACGTCCCGCGCCTGCCCGGCGGAGGCTCGCCGTCCACAGCACCCTCCGGTGGCGGCGGGGTCATCCCGGCACCGGTGGGCGGAGTCGTCCCGGAACCGGCGGGCGCGCCGTTGCACGGCCTGGGCAGCGCCGTCGACCACACCGGCAGTGCCCTCGGCGGTACCGCGAACACTGCACCGGAGCCCGTCCCCGCTACGGCCGGTGGCCTGCTCGGCGGCATCACGGGTGGGCTGGTCGGCGGCCTCACAGGCGGCCTGCTCGGCGGCTGAACCCCTACACGAGCCGGCGGGCCGACGCCCGACGCGAGTATTCGTAGCGGTTCGACGGCTGGGTCCTGCGCAGCACCGACGGGCCTCGGCCGGGCGGAGACCGGGCCGGGCTCGGAAATCGCGATCAGCGTTCGTCGGGCAGGTGCCCGATCTGAGCGGCTTCGACCTACGCCGGCTGCTGGCCACCGGGGCTGCACCGGCGAGGCTGCTCCTGCTGGTGGGCAGCATCCGGGGACGTCGCGGGCTGAACCGGTGGCGGCGGATTCAGGCTGTATGAACGGGTCCCAGATCAACAGGTGCCAGCCCCGCCGCGTCCAGGATCTCCGGCACACCCTGCTCGAATCCGACAGCCATCAGGTGTACCCCCGCCACCCCGGGCACCTCCCGCAGGGCGGCCACCGTCTCCGCACAGGCCGCCATCCCCTCCGCTGCCACCCGGTCGGCCGGCACCCCGCGCAGCCGCCGCTCGAACGCCTCCGGAATCACCACCCCCGGGATGCCGGCCATGAACTCCAGCGCGCGCAACGACCGGATGGGCCCGACGCCGGCGAGGATGCCGCAGCGGGTGTCGAGCCCCCGGTCGCACACCTGCACCATCCACGCGGCGAAGTCGGCGACGTCGAACACGAACTGGGTCTGCACGAACTCGGCACCGTCGGCGACCTTCTGCGTCAAGCGGTCCGGCACGCCCGTGCCGGTGTCGACGGCGCCGAGCAGGAACCGCGGCGGCGGGTCCACCACACGTCCGGACAGCAACCGGGCCTCGTCGCGCAGCGTGCGCGCCGTCGTCATCAGCGAGCTCGAGCTGAGGTCGAACACGGCCACGGCGTCGGCGTGATCGCCCCGCTCAGGGCGGTCGCCGGTCATCAGAACAAGGTTGGGGACGCCCATCGCACCGGCCGAGAGCAGGTCGGACTGCAGCGCGATGCGGTTGCGGTCGCGGCAGGTCATCTGCATGACCGGCTCCAGACCCTCCCCCAGCGCGACGACGCTGCCGACGAGGCTGGACACCCGCACCTGTGCGCCCTGGTTGTCGGTGACGTTCGCGGCGTCAACCCAGTCGCGCAGCAGCGCCGCTGACGCGCGGATAGCGCTGACGTCGGCTCCACGGGGCGGCCCGATCTCGGCGGTGATGGCGAAGCGCCCGCTGCGCAGGGCGTCGGCGAGCCGGCCCGGGCGCTCCGGCGGGACCATCATTCCCATTCGATGGTCCCCGGCGGCTTGCTCGTGACGTCGAGGACGACCCGGTTCACCTCGGCCACCTCGTTGGTGATCCGCGTGGAGATGCGCTCCAGCACGTCGTAGGGCAGGCGGGTCCAGTCGGCGGTCATCGCGTCCTCGGAGCTGACCGGCCGCAGCACGACGGGGTGTCCGTAGGTACGGCCGTCGCCCTGCACACCGACGCTGCGGACGTCGGCGAGCAGCACTACGGGGCACTGCCAGATCGTCTTGTCGAGCCCGGCCGTCGTGAGCTCGTCGCGGGCGATCGCGTCGGCGGCGCGCAGCGTCTCCAGCCGGTCGAAGGTCACCTCCCCGATGATCCGGATGGCCAGCCCCGGTCCCGGGAACGGCTGGCGGCCGACGATCGTCTCGGGCAACCCGAGCTCGGCGCCGACCCGACGCACCTCGTCCTTGAACAGTGCCCGCAGCGGCTCTACCAGCGCGAACTCGATATCGTCGGGCAGCCCACCGACGTTGTGGTGGCTCTTTATCGTCGCTGACCCCGAGCCGCCGCCGGACTCCACCACATCGGGATAGAGCGTGCCCTGGACGAGGAAGCCCACGGGCGGAGCGTCAGCGGAGGCCGCGTCGGCGCTGGGTGAGGCTGCGCTGGGTGAGGCGGCGATCTCGGCCGTGGCGACCTCGAAGACCCGGATGAACTCCCGGCCGATGATCTTGCGCTTCGTCTCGGGATCGGTGACCCCGGCGAGTGCCTTCAGGAAACGGTCGGCTACATCGACGGTGTGCAGTGTGGCGCCCGTGGCCGCGACGAAGTCGCGCTCCACCTGCTCGCGCTCACCGGTGCGCAACAACCCATGGTCGACGAACACGCAGGTCAGCTGATTGCCGATGGCCCGCTGCACCAGCGCCGCGGCCACCGCGGAGTCGACACCGCCCGACAGACCGCAGATCGCCCGGCCCTCGCCCACCTGTGCGCGGATCGCCGCGACCGAGTCGTCGATGATCGAGGAGGTGGTCCAGCCCGGGGTGATGCCCGCGACGTCGCGCAGGAACCGGCGCAGCACCTCCTGGCCGTGCGGGGAGTGCCCGACCTCCGGATGGTATTGGACGCCGGCGAGGCGCCGCCCGGTGTCCTCGAAGGCCGCCACCGCCGCCCGCTGCGACGACGCGGTCACGGTGAAGCCGTCGGGTGCGCGCACGACCGAGTCGCCGTGGCTCATCCACACCGGGTGCGTGCCCGGCAGCCCGTCGTGCAGCGTGCCGGCCGTGTCGCTCACGGTGAGTTCGGTGCGCCCGTATTCGCGCGTCCCGTCCGGCGCGACCTCCCCGCCCAGCGCCAGGGCCATGGCCTGGAAGCCGTAGCAGAGCCCGAGCACCGGGATTCCCGCCGTGAACAGCGCGGGATCGACGCTCGGCGCACCGTCGGCGTACACGCTCGCGGGCCCGCCCGACAGGATCAGCGCGGCGGGTTTACGGGCGACGATCTCGTCGACGGACATGTCGGCCGGGACGATCTCGGAGTACACCTGCGCCTCCCGTACCCGGCGGGCGATGAGCTGGGCGTACTGGGCCCCGAAATCAACGACAAGAACGGTGGGCGGCTGCACGGCCCTCACGATAGTCGGGCCGCCGCCCGACGCTGCCCGCGAGAGGTGCGTGGGCGTTGTCGCCGCAACCGGTGCCGTACCCGTTGCCGCGATCCTTCACCCCCGGACGGTGAGCCCGACCCTCTGAAACTCCTTGAGGTCCGAGTAGCCCGTCTTCGCCATCGCCCTGCGGAGGGCTCCGAAGAGGTTCATCGTGCCGTAGGGGCTGCTTGCGGGGCCGAAGAGGAGCTGCTCCAGGTCACGCTCGCCCGGCGCGTAGCCCGTCACCTCGGAGCGCGGGAGGCTCGGGTGCGCCGCCGACGACGTCCAGTAGAGACCCTGACCGGGGGCGTCGGTGGCCTCTGCGAGCTGGTCGCCCAGCATCACGGCGTCAGCTCCGCAGGCGATGGCCTTGGCCATGTCGCCGGAGCCGGCCATCCCGCCGTCGGCGATCACATGGACGTAGCGCCCGCCGGTCTCATCGAGGTAGTCGCGCCGCGCGGCGGCCGCGTCGACGATCGCGGTGGCCATCGGGACGCCGATACCCAGCACGTCGTCGGTGGTGGTGGCAGACGACTCCCCGTACCCGACGATGACGCCCGCGGCGCCGGTGCGCATGAGGTGCATCGCGGTGCGGTAGTCGCCCACCCCTCCCGCGACGACGGGAACGTCGAGGGAGGCGATGAAGGCCTTGAGGTTGAGCGGCTCGCCGCCGGAGACGTGCTCGGCGGAGATGATCGTGCCCTGCACGACGAGGATCTCGACGCCCGCCGCGAGCAGGTGCGGTGTCAGCTCGCGGGCCCGCTGGGGGCTCACCCGCGCCGAGACCGTGACTCCGGCCGCGCGTACCGTCTTCAGCGCCTCGGCCAGCAGTGCGGGCTGGATCGGGGCGGCGTGCAGTTCCTGGAGCATCCGCACCGCCGCGGAGGGGTCCTCCTCGGACGCGGCGTCGATGACCCGGGCGAGCGCGCCGTCGGCGTCGGCGTGCCGGGCCCACAACCCCTCTGCGTTGAGCACCGCGAGCCCACCGAGCTGCCCGATCCGCACCGCGCTGGCCGGGGAGACCAGCGCATCGGTCGGGTGGGTCACCAGTGGGATCTCGAAGCGGTACGCGTCGAGTTGCCAGGCGGTGGAGACCTCCTTCGAACTCCGCGTCCGCCGCGACGGCACGATCTCGACCTGGCTCAGGTCGTAGCTTCGACGAGCCTCTCGGCCCATCCCGATCTCCACGAGGTCACGCACGGGAGGTCAGGGTAGAGATGCCGTCAACGAGCGGCGTAGTTGGGCGCCTCGACGGTCATGGTGATGTCGTGCGGGTGGCTCTCCCTGAGCCCTGCCGCCGTGATCCGCACGAGCTGTGCCTGCTGGAGCTGGGGGATGGTCTGCGCGCCCGCGTAGCCCATGCCCGACCGAAGCCCACCCACGAGCTGGTGCACCACCTGTGCGAGCGGACCACGGAACGGGATGCGGCCCTCGATGCCCTCGGGGACGAGCTTGTCCTCGCTGAGCACGTCATCCTGGGCGTAGCGGTCCTTGGAGTAGGACTTGGAGTCGCTCGGCCCGTCGCCTCCCGCCCGGCCCCGCATGGCCCCCAGCGAGCCCATCCCGCGGTAGGTCTTGAACTGGTTGGCGCCGACGAGGATCAACTCGCCCGGCGATTCCGAGGTGCCGGCGAGCAGGCTCCCGAGCATCACGGTGGACGCGCCGGACGCGATGGCCTTGGCGATGTCGCCCGAGTACTGGATGCCACCGTCGCCGATCACCGGGACGCCGGCGGCCGCGCACGCCTGATGGGCCTCGTAGATCGCGGTGATCTGCGGAGCCCCGACGCCTGCGACCACGCGAGTGGTGCAGATCGACCCGGGCCCGACCCCGACCTTGACGGCGTCCGCGCCCGCCTCGACCAGCGCCGCGGCGCCCGCCCGGGTGGCGACGTTGCCGCCGACGACGTCGACCGAGTCGCCGACCTGGGCGCGCAGCTTGGCAACGGTCTCCAGCACCCGGCGGGAGTGCCCGTGTGCGGTGTCGACCATGAGGACGTCGACCCCGGCCTCGACGAGCGTCATCGCCCGTGCGAAACCGTCCTCGCCGACGCCCACCGCCGCGGCGACCACGAGCCGCCCGTCGGGGTCCTTCGTGGCGATCGGGTACTGCTCGGTCTTGTTGAAGTCCTTGATCGTGATGAGGCCGCGCAGGATTCCGTCGCCGTCGAGGATGGGCAGCTTCTCCAGCTTGTGCCGGCGCAGCAGGCCCAACGCGGCCTCCGCGCTGACTCCGACGCGCGCCGTGATCAGCGGCGCGTGCGTCATGACCTCGGCGACCGGGCGCGAATGATCCATCTCGAAGCGCATGTCACGGTTGGTGATGATCCCGACGAGCCGACCCCCCGCGTCCGTGACCGGGACACCGGAGATCCGGAACTTCGCGCAGAGCGCGTCGACGTCGGCCAGGGTGGCGTCCGGCGCGCACGTCACCGGGTCGGTGACCATGCCGGCCTCGGAGCGCTTGACGACCTCGACCTGCGCGGCCTGCTGCTCCGGCGACAGGTTGCGGTGCAGTACCCCGAGCCCGCCCGCCCGGGCCATCGCGATCGCCATCCGTGCCTCGGTGACGGTGTCCATCGGCGACGACACCAGCGGCACCCTCAACCGCACCCGGCGCGTGACCTGCGTGCTCGTGTCGACCGCACTGGGCACCACGTCGGATTCGGCGGGGAGCAGGAGCACGTCGTCGAACGTCAGTCCCAGCATGGCGAACTTGGGGGGCAGTCCTGCGGTCTCGCTCGTCATTCCTGGCGTCCCATCATCACGTACCCGACCTCCGACCACCCCGTTCCGGCCATCGTATCCACGCGGCACGCTCGCGGTGCACAGGTCACGGGAGTCGCAACCCACAACAGGGCGGTGCGCCTCCACTATCGCGCGGCCAGCGGGGTATCGTCGACGCCGTGTCACCAGATGCGCTCCCGCCGGACCCGTTCGCCGGGGATCCGCACGACCCTGCGCTGTCCCTTGACGGCTCAGAGGACGACGAGCAGGACGACCTGAGCGAAGCCGAGCGCGACGAAGTGGTCGCCGACCTCGCCGACCTCGCCGTATACCAGGCGTTGCTGGAGGCCCGCGGGGTACGCGGCATCGTCGTCGACTGCGGCGACTGCGGCGAACAGCACTTCCACGAGTGGAGCCTGCTGCGCGCGAGTCTGCAACAGTTGCTCGAGGAGGGCCAGATGCGTCCGCACGAGCCGGCGTTCGATCCCGACCCTACGAGCTATGTCACCTGGGAGTACTGCCGCGGGTATGCCGACGCGGTGCTGTCGGACTCCTGAACCAGACGCAGTCAACGGGCCCCCCGGTTTTCACCGGGGGGCCCGTTGACTGCGATACGTCAGCTGGTGGTGCTCGCTGAAGCCGATGCGACGGTGCTCCGGTTGGGCGTGACAGTCGACACGCTGCCCTCCGCCGTCGCAGACGGCGTGACGGTCACGCTGGATGTCGGGGGGGCCGACCCGCCCGGCAGACTGGGGGGCGGCACAGTGGTCGCCACCGTGGAAGGCACCACCGCCGTGGTGGGGCCGATCTCGGTACCCACAGGAGGACCGGGGACGACCGGCGACGGCAGGTTCGTCATCGTCACCGACGGCGGGGTGGTCTGCTTCGGGTCCGCTGTGATGGCGGCCCCGGCCGGCACCTGCCGCGCACTATCGGTGGCCAATGGCGTACCGGGATCGTTCCGGACGCCCTCGCGGGTCTCCAGCGCCTTCGCCGCGAGGAAGTCCTGGACTGCGGAGAGCTCGGTCCCCCCCTCCTCGGGGCGGACCAGAGCAAGATCGGCCTCGGCCTGCCGTAGCTCCTTGACGGCGACGACCGGCTTTCCGGCCACGAGCGCCATCTTCGCATTGGCGATACGGGCCTCCACCCGACCTGCAGCCTCGACGGAGTCGGCACGTTGGCTGTAGAGCACCTTCGAAACGGCCCACAGCGGGTCACCCGGTACGGCACCTGCTGAGCCCACCGACAACCCGCCGATGGCGAGTATCAGGAATGCTGCGGCAGCGGCCACCGGAGCCAGGTGCCTGGCCCGCGCCGAGGGCGGACGACCAGCGTGGACAGCGGCCACCGCGGTGTCGATATCGACGAGCTCGGGAATCGGCTGCGAATCGACCTCGGCCTTCCAGGCCGCCAGGATCGCGGCGACCCGGTCATCGGCGTCGTAACCGCTGACACCGGGCCTCGTGACAGCCATGCCGCCCGCCAACGCGTTGATCAATGCATCATCGGCCTGTACGGCGACCAGATCGATAGGATCGTCGACCTCGCCGAAAGGCGTTGCCCGGGTGTCCATCCCCTCGGGATCCACACCGTTGGTGCCGTTGCGATTCGGCTCCCCACCACCGAAGGGGATACCCGAGCCGTCCCCGAGGCCTCTGCGGTTTCCGTCACGCACTTCAGAACACCCCCTCAGGCATCGACTTGCGGAGCCGGGCGAGTGCCCGGTGCTGTGCAACACGGACCGCTCCAGGGGTGGAGCCGACCGCTTCGGCCGTCTCCTCGGCGGACAGACCCACTACCACGCGTAACACCAGTATTTCTCGTTGCTTATCCGGAAGCTTCTCCAACAGGCGAGCCATCTCGCCGGTGAGTTCGACACGGAGCGCACGCTGCTCGGGACCGTCGCCCGACTCCACGGAATCAGGCACATCCGCGACCGGCTCCGACTTGTTCCTGGTGGCGGCTCGATGGGCATCAATCACCTTGTGTGACGCTATGCCGTACACGAACGCCAGGAAAGGTCTCCCCTGGTCGCGGTAACCGGGCAAGGCCGTGAGCACGGCCAAACACACCTCCTGAGCGACATCGTCGGCCGAGACCGACGAGCGGTCCATCCGGCCTAGGCGCGCCCTGCAGTAACGAACGACCAACGGCCGGACAATGGTGATCACACCCCCGACAGCTGCGTGGTCCCCACTCATCGCGAGGGCTACCAGCTCATCAGGAACGCCTGTCGTCTCAGACATCGCGCAAAGTCGTCCGGGTGTTACACAGCATGTTCGTCATCATCCGTTCGTGAGGGCGACCACGGGCAGTGCCCGCGCCGGATCCTCAGTGCGCAACACCGTAGCGAAGCCGTCGAACCACGTGGAAAGTGCGCCTCGCTCAGCGAAGCAGACGCACGGGACCGGCGCGAGGTTGCGTACACCTCCGGGCGCCACCCGACAGGGTCCGATAATCCACCGACAGAACACCGCCGGTAGCGCCGCGAGGGGTTCTCACCCGCGGCTACCGGGGCGTCGGCGGGCCGGATACGAACGTGATCACGACACCCCTGAACGGCCCGGTCCCCCCTCGTCAGGACGAGGGGGGACCGGGGTCGTGCGGATCAGCGGAGGAGACTCAGGAGACGAGGCCGCGACGGAAACCGTGCGCGACCGCCTGGGCCCGGTCCCGGACGCCGAGCTTGCGGAACAACCGCCGCGCGTGCGTCTTGACCGTGTCCTCGGACAGGTAGAGTTCTCGTCCGATCTGACCATTGCTCTTACCCTGGCTCATACCCCGCAACACCTGTAGCTCGCGCTCGGTGAGCTGCACTCCGGGGTCGGTGGGGGCCCGCGGCGTGGGCACCGCGGTGCTGGCGAGGGTGTGCGCCAGCGCGGCCACCAGCTCGGGACGCGACGCGTCCCATCGCAGGTAGCCGCGAGCACCGCCGGCGATGGCGGCCGCGATGCTGCCCGCGTCGTCAGGGGCGCCGAAGACGATGACGTTGGCCTGCGGGTGCGCGGCGACCAGGCGTCGCGTGGCCTCCACCCCCGTCGGCACGGCACGCTGAGTGCCGACCAGGACGACGTCGACCGGCTGCCGGGAGAACCGGGCCAGCAGTTCGTCGCCGTGCGCAACGCAATCGATCCGGTGCACCCCAGGCACCGCGGACATCACACGGGTCAGGCCTTCGCGGACGCTGCGACGATCGTCGCAGATGAGTACCGTCGTCACGACGATTCCTTCCTGCAGCTTCCTGCAGCCGGGTGATGTGTCACCCCCCGTATCGGCGGGTGGCAGGCTCACCTTGACACGATCAGGGCCGGTATGTGCCCTCCATTCGAGAGTGTTGCGCCGAGCGGCACTCGTCATGTGGGTGACGTGACTCCGAATGGAGTAGTTACATTACTCGGGGCGCCTGCGGAACCCACACCGACTCCCCCATCAGGCGCCTGCCAACCGGGTCAGTTCGATGGTGGATGACGCCCAGCGTGTGCAGTGCGGCGTGTCGTCGGCGCGCCGGGTCACTCGACGTGTCATTCGGCGATCGTTGCGCCGTTCGGGTCGGCAGGTCGTTTGCTCCGACCGGGTACCGAGCCTGCTCCGCGGCCCGGTCGGGATGGCGCTCCAGGAGGTCGGCGGCGGCCGGCCCGCACGGCCAGCCCAGCG